>JANOEF010000079.1:0-1602 GCA_031413075.1 Acidobacteriota bacterium
TGAAGTAGTCGCTTTAGCCCGGGTCGCCAAAAACTATCACGGTGTGTACGCTAGTCATATCCGGAACGAAGCCGATAAAGTTTTTGAAGCCATCGCTGAAGCCATCAATATCGGCGAGCAAACGGGCATCCCGGTCCAAATCTCACATTTCAAAATTTCCAGCAAAAAGTTTTGGGGTAAAACCAATGAAACGCTCGGGTTGGTGCGCTCTGCCCGGGAGAAAGGACTGCCGGTTACAGTAGATGAATATGCTTATACAGCATCTTCGACCTCGCTCGACACGATTTTGCCTAGTTGGGCTTTAGCCGGAGGACGCGAAGAAGGCAAAAAACGTCTGGCAGAGGAAGTAACCAAGAAAAAAATCATCGAAGAAATCAAAAAAACATTGAAAGATAATAAGTTTAAAGATTTTGAATATGCTTTCGTCGCCTCGTTTTCCGCCAACAAAGAATTTAACGGTAAAAATATCAAGCAAATAGCTAAAATGGTGCGAGGTAAAGATAAGCTTGACGCTCAAATTGAACAGATTTTTGAAATGTATAGGGCGGGCGGCGCACAGATGGTTTATCACAAAATGGATGAGCCGGACGTGCAAAACATTATGCGCGAACCGTTTACGATGATTGCCTCGGATAGTGGAGTCAGAACGTCGGGCGAAGGAAATCCGCATCCGCGCGGTTACGGTAACAATGTCCGGGTGCTGGGGCGTTATGTCCGCGAACTCAAAATTATCACGCTCGAAGATGCCATCCGTAAAATGACCAGTCTTCCGGCCCAAACTTTTAATTTGAAAGACAGAGGTCTAATCAAAGAAGGTTTTGCCGCCGATTTGGTCATTTTTGATGAAAAAACGGTTGCCGATAAAGCCACTTTTGATAATCCGCATCAATTCCCGGTCGGGATTTCAAAAGTTCTGGTCAATGGCAAAATAACTTTTGAAAATGGTGAGATGAACTCAAGTAGAAACGGTTTGGCATTAAGATTAAATCAATAAGTAATAATTTTCTTGGTTTAGATTTTTGCAATCAAATAATCTGCCAATTTGTTTTCTTTGGCGCTCCTTGGCGTTTATTCGCTGGCATTTCTATGCCGCTCAGAATTGTCTGCAGATAGAACATTTTGTGGATTAGAAAAGATTATTTATTATTTTTTCCCAGGGAATATAAACCACTCCAGGATTAGCATAAAAATGTTCTGCAAAAATTATTAACGGCCAATCTGGATAAAGATGACGATGGTTTGTGATTAGCTGACCATTAAATCTCGCATTTTTTTATTTGAGGCCAAGAGCTTTACTTTCTGCTAAATTTTGCTGCAATAATAATTTCCCGATAACAAATTTGCCCGCGAATCACGCGAAGCTGCAACCAATATTTTTCAAAAATTGATTCAAACTCATTCGCGTTTATTGCCAAAAATTGAGTTTATTTGCGTTCATTCGTGTTTATTCGCGGGTACCTCATTCTACTTTGTCAGATTAAAACAAGATTGGTCAATAAATAGTTTTTTGCTGGGAGCGCAGGCATCCCTGCCTGCCAAACGCGAGCGCGTTTGAAAGATATTTGATGAGATTCAAGTTGATTTTTGGCAAAGTCTCTTAAA
>JANOEF010000080.1:0-2853 GCA_031413075.1 Acidobacteriota bacterium
AACTCTTAAAAAGAAAAAATTAGCTATTAAAGACGAGTTATATTCTATAATTAATGACTATTCTAAAAGAGAATTAATGGTAGAACACTAAAATTTGTTTTTCTGAACTGTCAGATCAAGCGAGTATGTTTAATTACTACTCGCTTTTCTTTCACACTGAACAGGGGAAAATGCTATTACACTTTTATCCGACGAAACAATAATATTATTTCCCATTATTACTATTTTACTGAGAATATATGAATTATTTTCAAGAAGTAAACGATTAATTATTTCTCCATTTTCAGAATCTAGAATAAATAAAATCCCTTGACTTTTTACAAATATGAAAAATACTCCCGCTTTTTCTGAATAACTTAATAGAAATCTATTTTGAAATCTTTTTTTCCAGAGAAATTTTCCACTTTTCTTTGCAAACTGATAAAGATGATTATCGTTAGAGTTGACTGCAATATTTTCTTTATTAAACTTAATATCTACTATTTGCGCTCCGGTTTTAACCTTCCATTTTATACGATTGTTATTCACCAAAAATAGATTTCCGGTGTCATCAGTAATCAAGTTATTCGATTTATCTAAGTAAATCCCAGTCAATTTATTCCGAATATCAATTTCATTAATACTCTTATTTTCATCCAGTGAAAATGTAATAAAGCTTTTATTCCTTGAAAAAAACAAAAGTTCAGCGCTCTTTACGATCAATTGATTACTGATTTCAACGGGTATGATATATTTTTTTTTGACTAAGCCTGTTTGCTTATCTAACACAATGAATTCGTCACCATTCAGTAAATTAACTTCAGTGTCAGTGTTTTCAATTATTTTGGATAAGATAGGGAAGTTAGAATTTTTAGAATCAAATGAGTTCTGCAAAATAAATTTCCAAAGGATAAGTCCTGTTCTTGAACTTATCTTTTTAATGCTCGGGCTAGAATGCAAACTTGGTCTTGAAGTGACCAGAATATTTCCAGTTTCAGTCTTAAACTGATAAAAATTGTCTGAATCTTCTTTTGTAATTTTCCAAAGGAAGTCTGAAGTTTCATCAATCGAAATTATGTTATTTTCAGTTTCAATTAATAAGACTTCGTTATCAGACGCAATGTCGGTAACAAAGTCCCCCACTGAAAAATCCCAACACCTTTGGAGGGGATTTTTCCACATAGTTTGTCCTACCAGAGAGACTGGCACCAAAATAGAAATCAGAAAAAAATTTATAAATATTATGCTCTTCATTCAAAAATAAGCTTCGTAGCCCAAAAACCGTTTTCTACACTTGACCAATTTAGACAGATGGCGTTAACATCCGAAAAAGTTTGCTAAAAAATAAATAAAACTGGAGAAAACACTCGAAATGTCTTTTAATAAAATAACAATCGTTGGAAACCTCGGGAAAGATCCTGAACTAAGATACACTCCTCAAGGAGAAGCCGTCTGCAATATCTCAGTTGCAACAAGTGAAAAACGTCGCGACAAAAATGGTGAAATGCAGGACACAACCACCTGGTTTCGCATTACCTTATGGAGAAAACAAGCAGAAAATGCCTCTAAATATTTAACCAAAGGAAGTCCTATTTACATCGAAGGGAAACTGAGGATTGAAGAATGGACTGACCGTGACGGTAAAAACCGCTACACTCTAGAAGTCCAGGCGACCGATATGCAATTCCTGGGCGGGGGGGGGCGGGGAGAAGCCTTTGCCGGCGCTCCGAGCAGTAATAATGAACCCATAGACGCAACTGAAGGCTCCAATTTTCAGGCTGCGGGAGATGACGATATTCCTTTCTAAAAGATTCGGATAATCAGAAAGACAGCGGCAGTTTTCAAATACTTGAAAACTGCCGCTGTCTTTCTACCAAATTAAATCAGTTGAAATTCACCCATTTTGCGGAATTTTTGATATCTTCTATCTAAGAGATCAGTCACAGATAAATTTAATAACTCCTGCAAATGTTTAAGAATCACTTTTGACAGATTATCTGAAACTTCTGCCTCTAGTCCCTTGTTTTCAATATTTTCAGAGGTATTAATAGTCCAGAACTGATTTTCGGGAATTACTTCATCAACCAACCCAAATTGTTTCAAATGGTCAGCAGTCAATTTTAACCCTTCGGCAGCTCTCGCCGCCTGACCTGCATCCTTCCATAAAATAGCCGCGCAGCCCTCCGGAGTAATAACGGAGTACACGGCGTTTTCCATCATTAAAACTCGATCGCCGACACCAATCGCCAAGGCGCCTCCTGACCCCCCTTCACCAATAACAACCACTACGGTGGGAACTTTAAGAGTAGCCATTTCCCGCAAATTAAAGGCTATTGCCTCAGCCTGTCCACGCTCTTCGGCATCAATCCCCGGATATGCTCCCGGGGTATCAATAAACGTAATCACAGGACGCTTAAATTTTTCTGCCATTCTCATCAACCGCAATGCCTTTCGATAGCCTTCGGGCTTAGTCATGGCAAAATTTCTGAAACGCCGCTCATTAATATCCCTCCCTTTTTGCTGACCGATCACCAATACTTCGATTCCGCCAATTTTTGCAAATCCACCAACCAAAGCCGGATCATCGGCATATCTCCGGTCTCCGTGAATTTCAATAAAATCTTCAAAAATACTATGCAGTAAATCTAAAGTATAGGGTCTTTCAGGGTGTCTCGCGGTTTGCACCCGCTCCATTGCTGTTTTAATCATGCTTGGTAAACTATTTTAAATGCCAGGTGACCTGACAACCTTTGTTTATATCGTGACGGCGTTAGAATGAGTTTAAATTGAGAAGAATGATGGGCAGTAGCAATTGAATGAACGATCAATGAATTATTGTTTCTCCGAGAATCAACTTTTAATTTTACTTCCTAA
>JANOEF010000081.1:0-9010 GCA_031413075.1 Acidobacteriota bacterium
ATCACACGCCGGGTTCTTTGGCCAGGATTCTCACAATTATCGGTGAACATGGCATTAACTTAAACAAAATACAGTCTTTACCGGTTATTGGCGAAGAATGGAAATATTATTTTTACATTGATTTGCGCTTTGAGGATTTTGCCGGGTATCGAAAAATGCTCGACGAAATTGAGCCTCTGACGCGGGATTTGAAGATTTTGGGTGAATATCAACAGGGGGCGAAACCGATGTAAAGTTTAAAGTTCAAAGCTTAAAGTTCAAGGTTCAAAGCTTAAAGTTCAAGGTTCAAAGCTTAAAGTTCAAGGTTCAAAGCTTAGAGTTCAAGGTTCAAAGCTTAGAGTTCAAGGTTCAAAGTTCCAAGTTCAAAATCAAGGCTCATTGTCGAGAATTGGAGCCACTTAAACCTTAAACCTTAAACCTTAAACCTTAAACCTTAAACCTTAAACCTTAAACCTTGAACCTTGAACCTTGAACATCGAATTCCAAATGAAAGTAGCAATTTTCGGTATCGGTTTGATCGGCGGTTCGCTGGCTAAAGATTTGCGAGCGAGCAAATTTGCGAGCGAGCTCATCGGTGTCGAAAATAGCGATTCGCACCGCCGGAAAGCCCTCGAACTTGGTTTGGTTGACCGGATTGAGACCAGGGAACTGGCGGTTGCCGAAGCCGATCTGATAGTTTTGACCGTTCCGGTTAATGCTCTGATTGACGAGTTAAATTTTGTTCTTTCAAATATTAAACCATTTCAAACGGTGACTGATATGGGTTCGACCAAAGGCGTTTTGATTGATGCCGTCAAAAGTGCGCCGAATCGCGGCCGCTATGTCGCTGCGCATCCGATGGCCGGGACGGAATTTTCGGGCCCGACGGCGGCGGTTTCCGGTCTCTTTCGGGATAAAATTTGTATCTTTTGCGATGTCGAAAATAGTGATTCGGATGCGGTCGAATCTGTCGAAAGTTTGTATCAATCGCTCGGAATGGACATTAAGCTGATGGAGTCGCATCAGCATGATATGCACGCCGCCTACATTTCACATATTTCGCACATCAGCTCTTTTGTTTTAGCCGCAACGGTTTTAGAGAAAGAAAAGGACGAAGAAGCGATCTTTGAAATGGCCGGCGGCGGTTTTGAAAGTACCGTCAGATTGGCGAAAAGCTCGCCACAGACGTGGTCGCCGATCTTTCAGCAAAATAAAGGCTATTTGCTCGAAGCGATTGATACTTATATTGAGAAAATGTATCACTTTCGCAATTTGATAAATAAAAATAAGTTTGCCGAACTCGAAAAATTTATGAGCGAGGCCAATGAGATCAAGAAAATCTTGAAGTAATGGTTAATGGTTAATTGTTAATTGTTAATGAAAGAAAATGTTGTCAAGTCTAAAAGTTTTGCATTTGCAATTCGGATTGTGAAACTTTATCAGTATTTGCGTGCCGAGCATAGTGAATTTGTTCTTTCAAAACAAGTTTTGCGGTGCGGAACTTCGGTCGGTGCGATGGTCAGAGAATCAGAGCATTCAGAAAGCACCGCGGATTTTGTTCACAAATTAGCGATTGCCCAAAAAGAAATTAACGAAACAATTTACTGGCTGGAATTATTGAAAGAAACTGCTTATCTAAGTCAAGAACAATTTGAAAGTATAAACGCTGACGCAACCGAATTGATAAAATTGGTTACAAGTATCATTAAAACAACAAAAGCAAATTTACTGAAGAAGAATTAACAATTAACCATTGATAATTAACAATTAACAATTATGCAAAGTTTCGACATCGTTCCGCTCGCCGAGTGGGGCTTCAATATAAAAAAACCGTTCATCGTGTCGGGCCCGTGTTCATGCGAGACCGAAGAACAAATGATGGAAACGGCTGAGCGGCTCAAGCATCAGGGGATTTCGGCGCTGAGGGCCGGGATCTGGAAACCTCGGACCCGTCCAGGGATGTTCGAAGGTATTGGTAAAGAAGGTCTGCAATGGCTGGTTGAGGCCGCCAAAACGGTTGGACTGCCGGCCACGGTTGAAGTGGCGACTGCGCAGCACGTTGACGATGCACTCAAAGCCGGAATCGATATTCTCTGGGTCGGTGCGCGAACCACGGTTAATCCATTTTCGGTGCAGGAAGTTGCCGATGCGCTGCAGGGCGTTGATATTCCGGTGATGGTCAAAAATCCGATCAATCCGGATCTACAGCTTTGGATGGGCGGAATTGAGCGGATCAATAAAGCCGGAATCAAACGGCTCGGGGCTATTCATCGCGGATTTTCTTCGTATGAAAAAACTAAATACCGCAATAAACCGATGTGGGAATTACCGATTGAGCTTCGCCGGCTCAACCCCGATCTTCCGATAATTGTTGACCCGTCACATATTTGCGGTAAGCGGGATTTGATCCACTCGGTCGCGCAAAAGGCTCTCGACCTTGATTTTGACGGACTGATGATCGAATCTCATCGTGATCCGGATAATGCCTGGAGCGATGCCGCCCAACAAGTGACGCCTGAGCGTCTCGGCGAAATTCTTCGCGGTTTAGTCATCAGACATTCGGCCCTCGACCACAAAGAAGAAGATGTTCTGCATACACTTCGTCAGCAAATTGACCGGATTGATAATTATATGCTCGAAATTATGGGCGAAAGGATGTATATCGCCCGGCAAATCGGCGAATTCAAACGCGATAACGGGATTACCATTTTGCAAACCAACCGCTGGGACGAAATCATCAATACCCGGGCCGAAAATGCCGCTAAAAAGAAACTTTCACGCGAGTTTGTGATCGAAATGATGGAAGCCATTCACCAGGAATCCATTCGTCATCAGACCAAGATTATGAACGATCTGCTGGCTGAGTAGGTAATACGTAATTGGTAATTGGTAACTGGTAACTGGTAATTGGTAATTCGTAATTGGTAATTGGTAATTGGTAACTGGTAACTGGTAATTGGTAATTCGTAATTCGTAATTCGTAATTCGTAATTCGTAATTCGTAATTCGTAATTGGTAATTCGTAATTAACTCATGAAAACGATTCCCGAAGAAATTGAGCAATATCGAGATCGGCTGTGGCGGCGCGAAGAAATTTTGAAGGTGGAAAAAGCCGCTGAGGTCGAAGAAATGATCGAGGAGCTTGGCTTTTGTCTAACGCTCACGGATTCGCGCACGCCTTTGCCCTCGGTTTATCTGGCAGTTTGCGGCCGGCGCGATGCTCACACCCCGAAAAATGTCCAAAAGGATTATGAAACGAGTCTGGCCTGGACGCTCAAGGATGAAGTCATGCAGCGCGGAAAAATGTATTACGCCAAATTGCTGAAAGGGCGTTCGATGTTTGTCGCGCCTCGCCTCATTCCTTATTTCAATGCAATTTACGGCATTGCCAAAACTGATGAAAAGAAAATTTTATCTATTGAAGCGCAGCAGGTTTTACAGGTTTTGCGAAAAGAATGGGAAATGGCAACCGCTGATCTCGGTCTTGATGCCAAAATTGATGACCGTAAAAAATTGACCAAAGCCATCGAAGATCTGCAGCGAAGGATGAAAGTCGTGCCATCGGAAGTTCTTTACGTGCCGAAATTTACCTATATTTGGACACTCTCCGAAGGTCGGTTTCCTAAAGAATTGGCTAAAAAGGTCACGCGCGAAGAGGCCATAAAAAAATTAGCCTGCACCTTTTTAGAGATGCAGGGCTTAACCTTGCGCGGGGAATTGGCTAAAACTCTTTCAATTTCCCGAAAAGAAGCCGGATTTGCCAATCATCAATTGGTTGACGAAGGCTTTTCCGAAAGATTGGAAACAGGGATCTATCGTTTGAAAAATATCAAATTTTGATTTTGCAAACTACTTAGACCCGCCGATCACGCCCGGATTATCCTTAGCCAGTTTTTCAGCTTTGGCCCGGAAGTCATCAGCTTCTTTTTTCATCTCGGCTGATTTTTTATTGAAATCTCCCACCAGTGTGTTTATCTTTTCGCCATCCGACTCGGCTAAAAATGCTTTGACCAATCCGTTCTCAGCTTTATCAATCTCGCTTCTCTTTCTAAACTCTTGAGCGCCAAGTTTTAAGTATTCCTTAAATTTGTCATCTACCTTTAGTTTAGCGGCATCCTCAAATTTAGCGGCGGCATCATTCCAACCTTTTTCAGTTTGTTCGCCGAGCTTTACTAATTCATCAAATTTGGCTTTGTTATCAGCCTTGTATTTGTCAAAATCTTCGACCTTAGTCAGATTGTCACCTAACAATTCGGTAAATAAAGGACTTGCTTTGGCTAATGCCTCATTATTTTTGCCAAGGAGGGCATTTCCTTCATTAACTAATTTGTTGGCTTCGTCAAGTTGTCCATCACACGCAAAACCCAGACTGACCGCGATTAACAGCATCAGCAGCCAAATATTCTTTCTCATTATTAATTTTCTCCTGTTGTTTTTTGTTCTCTCAAACTTTGAGATTTTCTCAAAAGTAAAAATAGAATTGGGATTTTAGAACTGAGCTTTGGGGCTGCTTTTTTTGCTGTCCGCCATCTCAAATCTATTATCCCAATTCTTTTGACCATGTTTTAACTAATTAGCTTTTACCGCTCCACATTTCAAAGTTGCCCCAGATTTCGTCAATGATTTTTTCATTAGCAGCAAATTTTGATTCTTCGGTAATAATTATCATAATGTAGTTATCAGTTACATCAGTTGCGACCAAAATTCTGGCTTTGGCCTTCTTATCTTTTCCGGCAATAGTTGCATCTGCAATCGAGTAATTGTCGCTTTCCCCTTTAAGATTTCCTTTCGTCACCGTTCCTTGTGCTTCAAGGATTTTGGCGGCCGCATCAAGCAAATCTTCTTTGGTCAGGGTTTTATCCTTAAAGGCTAAGGTGACGACACCAATTTCGGACGGAGTTTTGATAGCTAAAGTGGTTACCCCATTTTCGGTCGTTTCTTCCATTGTCGAACCTTCGGGAACGTAAAATGAATATCCTTTATTCTCGTCATAAATAAAATCCCAATTCGCGGGAACCGGAATGTCTTTGGCTTTGTTAGTTTTGCCTTCAGGTCTCTTTTCATTTTCGACCTTTTTGCCGCTGTCCGGTTTGTTGGCAGGGGCCGCATTTGATGGGCTTGATGTGTTTGATGCCGTGTTAGCGGGCGCAGCATTAGCCGGTTTCGCCGGTGTGTTACTGGTGTTAGTTCCTACCGAAAAAGAACATCCGGCAAAAGCCATGGTTAAAAGTGTCAGCACTGTTAAAGCGCCAAGGTTAATTTTGTTTTTCATTGTCATCTCCTAAGTTATGTTTTATTGTTAGAAAGTTACTGCTTAATTACTTCTTTTATCTATCTAAACGAATGTTAAAGACAAAAGAGATCATTAAATTTTTTTAAATTAAATTCTACTCAATTCTTACGATAAAAACCAAGTCATTGAGCATTATTTGCGGTTTTTAATTTTTTTTGCCGGTCAACGCTTTTTATAAACGACACCGTTCAGCGTCATCTCGCCGGCATCGTTCGGCTCCTGGTCAATTTTGAAAGTATTGCTGATGCCGAACAGCGAAATAGTAAAAGATTTACCGTCGTCGCTGAATTCGGCTCCGCCTCCGTCAACGGAACTGTTACCAATTTTGAATCCGGCTTTTCCATCGCCGGTCATATAAATGGTTGAGCCGTCTGCGCCCACCCAATTGCCTTGATATTTAACCGGAGCCGGTTTGCCGCCGCCGCAGGCTAAAACTAAAGTAAAAAATATGGATAAAATAATGCCTAAACTGATTGTGTTTTTCATGATTTTTTCTCCTAAAGTTAAATTCCGATTGCTTTTCTAATTACTTAAACGGATTCGGATTGGAAAATGGGTCATGCGATCTTAGATTTTTTTCACTCTGAGGCGCCTGACGATTAGAAAACAGTCCATAAGCTCACTATAAAGCATTAATTATCAGAGGTTTCCCAAAAAACTGCGCCTCATCGAAACTAATTCTCAAGCTGAATGACTTGCACCCACGAAGCCGTCCGTTTATAACGCAAACTGTGCCGCCCTTCGCCGTATTCTTCGCATTGTCCGGCCCCTTCGCGGTTTCTGCCTTCGTCCGAACAGAGTTTGACGCGAAAACCTCTCGGAACTTGAACTGATGAAGCCGCATCGTTGCCGATACCGTTGAGCGGACCGTTATCGGCGGTAAAAACACCCATTCCGAAAACTGATGACCGGCCGCCAAATTCGCCTTCGTAAATGGTCACTCCGGCAGCTGTAAAATCTCCTCCGCCTTTTGTCACCCGCACCCACGAGGCCTGTTTGGAGTAGCGCAGATTGTGCGAGCCTTCGGTATATTCTTCGCAATTTTCCGCCCCTTCGCGATTTTGGCCTTCGGTCGAACAGATTCGGACACGAAATCCGGTCGGAACTTCAATCGAGGAGGCCGTGTCGTTGCCGATACCGTTGAGTGAACCGTGATTTGCCCAAAAAGTACCGATTCCGAAGATAGCAGATTTTCCACTTGAGTTCACTCCTTCAAAGATTTTTACGCCGCGACGGTCAAATTTTGATAACCATTGATTTTCCTGATTTGTTTTATTAAAACCGGTTTCGAGTACTTTCAACGCTTCATTTTTAAGTTTTTCAGGAACTATCTCAGCCTTTTTAACCAGCTCTTTCATATCGGTCTGAAGTTTCACCGTCAATTCTTTTTTCAGTTGTTCGACATCCAGCCCGGCTTGAGCTTCGGCTTGCTTAATTTCATCCGCATATTTTTTTCGTAATTCCTCCCGCTTGGCTTCGATGACTACCGGGTCGGTTAATTTACCGCTGTTTATATCCGCCATAAAGCTACTAACTTCACTTTGCATTTTGAGACTAAAATTAGGCGTCCCGATTTGGCTTTGTCGGGAGGGAACAGCTTTTTTCGGGGTCAACGAAACTCGTTGAAAAACCGCAGGCGTCGGAGTCGGGGTTGGCGTTTCTTCCGGCTCTTCTTCAGTTTTCTCTTCTTCTTCGCCTAAATCTTTGGCTGTAATCGGCGTCACTTGTTCATCAGCATCCGGTGTCCCATTCCCGTCATCATCCGCGTCCTGGGTATCAGGAACTCCGTCATCATCAAGGTCGCCGTCTTTTCTCTGCAACGAGACCGTCACCGCTAAGGTTTTGTCCGAGCCTTCTGCGACGACTTCTATTCCATGTTTGGTGAACTCCTCAGCCACCAGTTCCTGAATTTCCTCTTTACTTAATGAAACATCGTCGCTGGTAATGACATTGATACTGACATTTTCGTAACTTTTGTCCTGCGCCGAATTGGCGGCGGACGTTTTGACTAAAGAGATGTTGATAGTCCAACCGAAAATTAACGAAAATAAAGCACCGATTGCTATGGCTTGATTTAACTTTTTCATCTGTTTCTACCTCTCAACTAAAAATGTAAAGACCTTTTCCCCTTCCATTTATCTAAACGGATTCTGGTGGGAGAAAAGGTCATTATATTTTGGATTTGCGATTTTGGATTTCGGATTTGGGTGTTTTTCCTTATCCCTCGAATTTACGCCGGTTTTCTGAAGACCCAGGTCAGAACAACCGCCAACAGACAAACTCCGAGAATCCCTTCGGCCCAGAAGAATGAAAGTAAGTCGCTAAACGTCCCGACCGGGGGAACTCCGGGTTGACTGTTTCGGACAGTAACAAAGGCGAAAAGTAACGTTGTAATAAACGAGAACATTGCAATTTCCGCTTTACGACCGAGAATGACCACCGTGAAGACCAACGCAGCCACCGCGAGCGAAACGCCCAACATCAGAAGCATAATAAAAGTGGCAAATAACTTCACACCAAGTGAACGGGTCATTTTCAGATTCAACTCTGTCAGACCATCATCACTTTCTTTACTTTTGGTCGTCGTAATTTCAAAACCCGCTGCCTTCGGAAGGTTGTCCTGGAAATTGAACACCAGAAAATGCGGAACTTCTATTTCTTCTTCCTCTTCAGCTGCTTCTTCTTTGACAGGATTTGCTCCATCTGCTTCAGCGGGTTTCGGTGCCTCTTTCTTTTTATCCGGTTTGGTATAAAAATAGAGATATAAATCCGCCTGGTGAGTGTCAAAAGGGTAGTCTTCAACTTTACTTACATACGTTGAGCCTTCTTTCGTTTCTCCATACATACTGAGAATTACCTCAGTCGCGTGCATTTTTTTTCCTTTTTCAAAGGTTATTTCGGCTTTTCCATTAGCACTTTCAGTATCAAACTTGATATTTTTTGTTAAAACACCCTCTTTGAGTAAGTCGCCATCCGGGAAAAACTCTAACCGAAGCGTGACGTCTCCTTTGATCGGATCGAGATTCAAAATCTTGGCATAAACGTCCACTCTGGTCGGGTGTTTTGCCGCAAATTCTTCCGCCTGTTTTTCAACCTCGGTCTTGGTTTTTGTCTGGGCATTGATCGTCAATCCCATCGCCAGCATCAAAATCATTAATAAACTCGCAGTAAAACTTTTCACTATTATATTTTTTCTAAGAGACATAACTCTCTTATCCTCCTGTTTATATCTTTGGTTTGAAATGATATTTTTTTGAACACTTTTTTATAGCATTATTCAAAAAATGTTTCTACCAGAGATAAACGAGTCTTAAACAAAAAAAGGGTCATCTGAAACGAAGATTCTGCTTTTGTTTCGCCAGGTGGTTTTTCAGATGGCTGAATTGCCTTAAACTTGCGAAAAATAGCTTTGGTTTTGTGATCTTGAGGCCGTGATTTTGAAATTTAACTGAAAAGATGTTGGCTAAACAACAAAAGGCAAAAAACGAGAGAATTCAACGAAAACACAGAAAACTGAAATTTCTGCAAAGATTCATTACTGAGCGGTATAGAACCTGTTTGCAATTTAATAGCAACAGTTGGAGATAAAAATTTAAGAAATTAAAACCCAAATTGCCCGCAGAAAAACGCAGAATACACAGAAACAAGCCAAAAGCATGAAAATTTCTACGAATCTGTAAAAATAAATTCCACCTTTCCTGGTCTTTCCGCGTGATCGGCGGGCAATTTTCTTTCTTC
>JANOEF010000082.1:0-4364 GCA_031413075.1 Acidobacteriota bacterium
CCGACCACCGACCACCAACCACTGACTACTTTTGAATATGAATATTAGTTACAACTGGTTAAAGGATTTAATCGAATTTGATTTGACTCCGTCCGAAACCGCAAAAAAACTGACCGGTGCCGGATTGGCAGTCGAAGCCATTCATACGCATGGGGACGATTTTGTTTTTGATATTGATTTAACTTCTAATCGAGGCGATTGCCTTTCGCATTGGGGGGTGGCGCGGGAGCTCTCGGCAATTACGAATTACGAATTACGAATTACAACCTCGAATCTCGACTCTGAGATCTCGGCCCCTGAATCTCGGCTCGTCACTATCCAAGATTCTGATTTGTGCCACCGTTTTACGGCCCGGGTCATCAGAAATGTCAAAATCGGCCCATCCCCTGAGTGGCTGGTCAGACGGCTGGAGGCAATCGGGCAACGTTCAATTAACAACGTGGCGGACATCACAAATTACGTGATGCACGAACTGGGGAACCCGATGCACGCTTTTGATTTGAACAAATTAGCCGAAAATCGAATCGTCGTCCGGCGCGCCACAGCAGGCGAAAAAATGCAGACTTTAGATGAGGTCGAGCGAGTTTTCAGCGAAGATATATTGTTAATATGCGATCCTGAAAAACCAATTGCGGTGGGTGGCGTGATGGGCGGTTTGGATTCATCCATTTCCGAAGTGACCACCGATGTTTTAATTGAAGTCGCTTGTTTCAACCGTGACTCTATTCGTCAAACCTCTCGCAAATTAAAGCTCAACACCGAAGCCAGTCATCACTTTGAGCGCGGCGTGGACATTGAAAACCTGATTCGCGCCTCAAATCGCGCAACTGAATTAATCATTGAACTAGCCGGCGGTGAAGTGGGCGAATTTGTTGATGTTTATCCGACCAGACAAACTGAAATTGCGGTTGAATTACGTTACGAAAAAATCAAAGCCTTAACTGGTTTAGGAGTTGAAACTTACGAGGTTGATAGAATCTTACGGAAGCTGGGATTTGAAACAAAATCCCAAATCCCAAATCTCAAATCCCAAATCTTCACAGTTCCGTCCTGGCGCCATGATATTTCAATTGAACCGGATTTGGTCGAAGAAATTGCCCGCCAGGTGGGATATGACCAAATCCTTGAAGAATTACCGCCGTCTGCTGCCGCCGGAGAGTATCAACCAACCGAATTAAGAAAAAAATCAATCCGCCGGGCTTTGTCTAATCTTGGATTTGATGAAGCAATTTCCTACAGTTTCATTGATACCAAAAACGATGACACCTTTGAATTGATACCAGATTTGATTGATGATAACTGTCAGGAGCCGTTTATAACTCTCCGGGATTCGATAATCGAAGGCGCCGTCCGGATGCGTCCAAGTTTATTGTCCGGATTACTTGAAGCAGTTCGCACAAATTTTAATTACCAAAGAAAGGACCTCAAACTTTTTGAAATTGGTAAAGTGTTTTCAACCTCTTCAAATGAAAATAATTTGCCGAAAGAACAGGAACTTTTTAGTTTTGTATTAACCGGCGGCGAAGTTTTAGAAGGAAAATCCCTGACCAAACGAGAACTGGATTTTTATGATGCCAAAGGTGCGCTGGAATGCGCCGTCAATGCGATTGATTTGCCGCCTCTTAATTACCGGGCCAAAGAAATTAAACATTTACGCAAAGGTCAGTCAGCCGAAATATTGTTTAATGACAAAGTTGTCGGCACCATCGGCCGGATCAATGATGAGATTTCGGCAAGTTATAAATTCAAACAACCTGTTTATATCGCTGAAATTGATTTGCAAAGTCTTTTAGCCGAAAAAGCTCCAGCTGTTTACTATCAGCCTTTGCCAAAATTCCCGCCCGTCGTGCGTGACGTTTCACTTTTGGTAAAACGCCCGATCAACTTTGATAAAATCGTCCAAACAGTTCAAAACCAGGGCTTTGAACTATGCCGAAATATTTCATTTGTTGATGTTTATGAAGGAAAAGGGATGGACGATGATGAACGTTCGGTGACCATTCGGCTCGAATATCGTTCACTTGAACGGACTTTAATCGAGGCTGAAGTTGAGCCGATTCACACCAGCATCTTAAATGAATTAGAATCTAAACTTGGGGCCAAACAAAGATTCTAAAGTGCAAATGTTGAAAATAATAGTCAAAACTCATCCACATTATCATTTTTGGTCATTTTTCCCTTGAAGTTTTTTGTTTTTCTGAACATAATCAAGCTGTTTCTCAAAAAAAAATTTGCTTGCGGAGAAAAAAATGTCTAACCTGTCTGGTATGGAAAAATTTTCACATCTCGAGGATAAAATCTATCTCACCATTGAATTTGCCAAAAAGATGCGTGAAGAAAAAGAAAAACTTGAACGCGAAACGAATTCGCTGCGCCACGAAGTAAATTCACTTTTGGACGAAAAAGTTCGGCTCGAAGATAAAATCGAACGGTTAATGAGCGAGCGCGACGCGATACAACTTAAAATTGAAGCAATGCTGGATGCTATCACGGTCATCGAACCCGAGGTGGCTGAAGCTCTGCACAGGTAATTTTTATGGTGGGAAACAGAAGTAAGACCGATACCGCTCAATCGATCAGAGTCGAAATTTATAATCAAACTTACAATATTCGCTCGGACGGCGACAACGAATACATTTTGCGTCTCGCCGAATATGTTGACAGCAAAATGCGCGAAATTTCATCCGGCTCTTTTACGGTTGACTCGCTTAAAGTTGCAATTTTAGCCGCTCTCCATATCGCCGATGAATACCACCAACTCAATAATCAATACGAAAATAATGATGCTCAATTAGCTTCCCGGTCAACCGAATGCACAGAAATACTAGACCGTTTCCTTAAGCAAAAGGATGTCCCTCCACCACCTGTTCCGCAACAGGAGTTTGAGACCGAACAATAATCCGATTAAGTAAGAAATCTTCTCAAAACCAGAAAATTTACTGTTCTCAATTTATGCCGATATGTTACAATTAAAATTGGTTGAGAAATAACTGTTGAGTTAGTGATTTTCAAACAAATAATTGAGCCAACATTTGAATTTACGGGAGACCGATGCCGATCACAGTGCATTCTTTCATCGTTAAAGACTTGCCGGAGTGAGCGGCTTACTTGCCTTAATCCGGCAAAATAGGTCACCCACCTGTTGAGATACAGGTTCAATTCAAATTGAAAACACGGCTTTTACGGTTCTCTCAGCCAACTTATTTATTTTTGCATGGTGAGTGGTGAATGGTCTGTCATTTGTCATTCACCATTTGTTATTATCTGCTTAATTTATGAACGTTTTGATGATTGCAGATGTGGTTGCCAGACCCGGACGAACCATAATTCTGGAAAGAATTGACGAGCTTCGCCAAACCTACCGGGCTGATCTGGTCACTATGAATGCGGAAAACGTCGCCGGCGGATTTTCTATTACTCCCAAAATTGCGGATACACTTTTCGCGAACGGGATTGATTTGATGACCTCCGGCAACCATATTTTTGATAAAACCGAAATAATCCCTTATTTAAATACTAATCCGCGCCTGCTCCGACCTGCCAATTACCCGCCTTCAACCCCGGGAAGAGGCCTTTTTATCGGAGAAATCAAAGGTTACAAAATCGCCGTCCTCAACCTGCTCGGCCGGGTTTTTATGCCACCGGTGGACGACCCGTTTCGGGTGGCGAATGAATGCGTGCGGGCCATCCCTGATGAGGTAAAAATCCGCCTGGTTGATATGCACTGCGAAGCTACCAGCGAAAAGTATGCGATGGGATGGTTTTTGAACGGCCGGGTTTCGGCCGTAGTTGGCTCACACACACATGTCCAGACAGCTGATGAAAGGATCTTAGACGGCGGGACGGCTTATATTACCGATATTGGAATGACCGGCAGTTATTCGGGCGTGATTGGAATGGAAAAATCGCACATTATCGAAAGATTTACCAAATTTCCCGCCCCTCGCGCCGAACATTCCAAAGGCGATATTTGGATTTGTGCGGTGGTCATTGAAATTGACGAAAAAACTGGAAAAGCTACAAAAATTGAAAGGTTAAAGATTGAATGTTAGAGTTAATCTTCCGGCGTAAACCACTTCAAACACTTACCTGATACCGCAAATCTCAGGTGGCGCTTCTAAGGCTAACATAAGTATTTCTACCACTTTATCCTATCTCAACACCTTCCCCAGCGTGTCATTAAACCAATCGTTGACGGTTGGAGCGTAAAATTCAACCGTTGGAATATGCCCGCCATCGTAAGTGACGATCTTTTTTGGGTCTCGCAATAATTTAATGAGCGGTTTGGCATCGGTGTTATAAGGAAAAGTTTCGTCATATTTTCCATTAATCAAAAACTTTTGAGTCCTGATCTGCGAAGCAAA
>JANOEF010000083.1:0-8769 GCA_031413075.1 Acidobacteriota bacterium
CGCTATTACGAGGCACTCGAGGCGCGCTATCCGTTCAGCGAGCAGGCGCGCCAGGGCCGCCTCGACATCATCTACGCCCAATTGCAGCTTCAATTGTGGCGCGGCTTTTGGTGAGTGGGTTTTATTAATAGTTCGTTAGAAAAGATGACCGTCAAAGAGCGGAACATCATGAAGTCCAAGATTTTACAGAGATGTAATCAAGTAGCCGCTTCGGCCGGGGGCAAGTCTTTGATGGATATTAACCATCATATTAGCCCGCCGGAAAAGCATCTGCTCAATAGATTACGGGAAGTTTTACTTTAATTATTTTTAAGGAAAAGGGTCGGCGATTACTCAAACAGGGTAAAGGATAAAATACCCGAGCAATCGCCAACCCATTTCTTTCAGTTATCATTTTTTAGGAGCGACAATTATGACACTTTTTCCATTTGCCGAGTACTGGTGGTTTTATGCCGCCTTTCTCGGCTTTGTCGGCATCATGCTGGCACTTGATCTGGGAGTATTTCACAAAAAGGAACATGAAGTTTCTTTTAAGGAAGCCACTCTCTGGAGTTTCATCTGGGTGACTTTAGCCCTTCTTTTTAGTTTTGGTTTTTATTACTATTCGGCTCAAAAATTCACAGCTGAAATTGCCAACACGCTGTGGCTCGAATTTCTGACTGGGTATGTTATCGAATACTCATTGTCTATTGACAATATTTTCGTCTTTGTCCTGGTTTTCAGCTATTTTGCGATCCCCTCTATCTATCGTCACCGGGTTTTATTCTACGGCATTCTCGGTGCTTTAATTTTCAGGGCTATTTTCATTACTCTGGGATCGGTTCTGATGCAATTTCACTGGGTGATTTATCTTTTTGGGGGTTTTTTGATCATTACCGGAATCAAAATGGTTTTCAGTTCGGATAGTGAAATTGAGCCGGATAAGAATATCCTGATTCGGATTTTGAAAAGATTTATGCCTGTCTCAAACGAACTGGACGGAAAGAATTTTTTCACCCGAAAACACGGCAAATTAACCGCGACTCCGCTTTTTGTGGCGTTGCTGTTTTTGGAGTTCACCGACATAATTTTTGCGGTTGACAGTGTTCCGGCAATTTTTGCCATCACCAAGGAGCCGCTGATCGTGTTCACCTCTAATATTTTGGCCATCATGGGACTGCGCTCAATGTTCTTTATGCTTAACGGTGCAGTGGATAAATTTCATTTATTGAAATATGGTCTGGCGGTGGTCTTAGTTTTTGTTGGATTAAAAATGGTTTGGCTTAATGATTGGTATGGAGGTAAATTCCCTATCACTTATAGTTTAGGATTTATTATCGGCACCATTTTGATTTCAATTATTGTTTCGTTGATGTTCCCGAGGACAATTGAGGTTGAAACTACAGTAGAAGAGACAATCTAAATACCAATTTGCAATTCAAAATTGACAATGGACTGTTAATTGTTAATTGTTAATTGTTAATTGTTAATTGTTAAAAGTGTATTGGTGCTTTGGCTTGTTAGTCCCCCCACCGGCTGACAAGCCTTATCTAATTGAGACGGTCAGACTAAATCGGGCTTCCTGATTACAATTATTGATCAAATTGATTCGGTTGTCTCCGGAAATGGTAGCGTAACCCAAATTAGTGCCCCCGTTTGAAAATGTGACACAACTACCGCCATTGACACTGGCAGAAAGAAATTGACCGCTTCTGGCCTCTAACACAAAACTGCGCTGAGTGTAGATGACACCCGAAATTGATTCAGCAACTCGGCCTCGGCCAAATTTGATGCGGGCCGTTGGTTGAGGCGGAAAAGTTTTGGTTGGACTTGATGTTGGAGTCGGAGTTAAGGTTAGGTTGGGCGATGCGGTCGGTTTATTTTTTTCCCGGTCTAGTTTTTGGCGTTCTTCTAACAATCTTTGTTTTTCTTTTTCAATTTGGTTTTGTTGTTCCTGCAGATTGGCTTTTTCCTTGGCAATTTTATCCAAACCATCGTCATTTTGGTTTGAAATTGAATTTGTGACCGGCGGTTTCGCCCCCCCGGTTGTTGTGGTTCGAATCCAGGCAAAAAGTCCAAAACCGATCAATCCGATAAATAACAACAAAAGTGCCAACCCACCTGCCAAATAGGCAAAGATCGGAGAAACTCCGGTTTTGACAACCTGGACGGGTGGCGGATCTATTTGGATTTGCTTTCTAATGACGGTCACTTCTTCGGCGGGCTCATCAAAAATAATCAAGGGAGTTCCATCGGACAAACAATAAATTGTTTCATCCGAAAATATTTGTGCACAGGCTGGACATTGCTTCATCTTTCTTGATTCCGGCAAAAGATTTTCTCAAACGAAAAAAGTGTATAAAAAAAGTGAACTCAGAACAAGTTATTTTTCAATCAAACTGGGAGACCAATTTTACCCACTCGTCAATGGTCAGGGTTTCAGCCCGGCGGTTTGGTTCGATGCCGCAAATTTCCAGTTTTTCTCCGGCATTTGGATACTTGGCTTTCAAATTGTTAAAAATAGTCTTTCGCTTTTGAACAAACCCGAGACTGACTAAATCTCTGAAAGATTGTTCGTTTTCGATGCTTTGTTGTTCGCGGACTGTTAATCTGACCACTGAACTCCAAACCTTTGGCCGGGGGCGAAAGGCTTCCGGCGGAACATCAAAAAGTTTTTCGGTTTGACAATAGCCTTCGACTAAAACGGTCAAAAAACCTCTTTCTGAATTCCCAATACGGGCCGTGATCCGGTCCACAACCTCGCGTTGGAGCATCAGAATATATTCGCTAAACAACTCCCTCTGTTCAATTAAACGCTGTAAAATAGCGGTTGAGATGTAATACGGAAGATTGGCCACTAATTTCAGTTTCGGTAACTCATCATTTTTGACTTGGAATTCGGAAAAATCAATCTGCAAGGCATCGTCTTCAATCACTTGAAAATTTTTGTAATCCTGAAACTCAATTTTCAAAAGCGGGACTAATTCTCGATCAAGTTCAATTGCAATAATATTTGCTCCGCTTTCAACTAATTTTTCCGTGATCGCGCCGCGGCCGGCTCCGATTTCGAGGATGGTTTCGTTTGGCTGGGGATCGAGCGCGGATATTATTTGGTTGATATAGTTTTGGTCAATCAGGAAATTCTGCCCCAAAGATTTTTTGGCAAACGGCTTTTTTTTGTTTTTATTCATTCAACTAATTTTCAATGACTTTCCACTTTTTATAAAAAATACCTTTCACGCCCTGCAAACCAATTCTGATGAGACTGACAGCAAAAGAATGAATAAAGCTCAAATAACTTGGACGCAAAATATCAACAAATAAACAATACCGGGGATGGTCGGATTCATTAAAAGACTGATGAAGCAGCGTGTCGTCAAAAATAAAAAGTTTCTCATCTTTCCAACGTTGTTCTAAATTTCCAACCTTGATGTAAACATTTTCGTCCTGTTCATCATTGATGCAATATAAAACTCTGAGTGAGGCGCGAAAAGGGCCAAAATGCCGGGTTGTTGATTCTCGAACATTAAAAGCTGAGATTCCTACGGTTTTTATATATTGAAAATTTTGCTTAAAGGCCGGAACCTCAATCGGACAAGAAACATTCAGACCATACCA
Source organism: Acidobacteriota bacterium (assembly GCA_031413075.1). Taxonomy (GTDB): domain Bacteria; phylum Acidobacteriota; class Blastocatellia; order Pyrinomonadales; family Pyrinomonadaceae; genus JAIBCC01. The sequence goes on from JANOEF010000083.1 coordinate 3,598, forward strand.
TTTGAAGAAAAACATGGCCCTCGGGAGCCCCATGGTATGTTTTTCGATTTGTTCGATTAAATTTTCGCTTTTGACGGTTTCAATCAGATTTTTTATTTCTGCCTGATGAGTTTCGGGTAAATCTTTGAGTTGATAAACTCCTTTGTTGATAAAAGGGAGCGAAACAATATCTAAAAATAAATTTGCGGGCGAAGCTAACCAGGTCAACATTCCGTTACCCAAAAAATATTGCTTGATGACTGATAGATCTAATCCTGTATTGCGCCAAACATCATATAAACCAATCAAAAACAACGGGATAAAGATATATGGGAGAAAATAACAGAGCCCTAAATATGCCGCCATCATCAAGCTGTATTTTATTTTCTTTTTCATCTCAAAGCTCAAAATTCGGGTAGCCCGTTAATTCAAAATCGTTCTCGTGTTTAGTTATTTCCAAATCTCGCAACCGCATCGCTTCCGGCAAATTATCCGCCCCTTTGCCCCCGATTGCAAGCGGTGCAGCATTTCCGCCAATTATCAACGGCGCATAAAAAAACGAGACTTTATCAACCAATTTTGCTTCGACAAAAGCTCCGGCAATTTCTGTTCCGCCTTCAACTAACACACTTTGCAAATCACGTTTGCAAAGTTCGGCCAAAACTAAATTTAAATCTCGTGCATTAACTCTGGCAACATCAACCCCTTGCGAAATTAAATTTTCAATTTTTGATTCGTCATTCGAATTTGAAATCACCAAAGTTGGAGTTTCTTGGGCAGTTTTAACTAAATTAGAATCTTCGGGAATTTGCAAGCGATTATCCAAAATCACCCGGACTAATTTTCGTCGTCGTGACTTTCCGCTGCGGTCAGTTAAACTCGGATTATCCACCAAAGCCGTATTACCACCAACCAAAATAGCATCGTGTTCGTGTCGAAGATCCTGGACTCGTTGCGCCGACTCGCGCCCTGACAGAATCGTCGAAACATTTTTTTTGAGTGAAATTCTTCCATCCAAACTCATTGCTAATTTCAAATGGACATAGGGCCGCTTTTGCTGATGCCAACAGATGAATTTTTGGTTCAAGGTATTGGCAGCTTCAGCTAAAATTCCCGTCACAACTTCAACCCCATGTTCTTTTAATCGGGCAAATCCATTTCCTGAAACTAATGGATTCGGATCCTCAATAGGACAAACAACTCTTTTAACTCCAGCAAATATCAACGCCAGGGTGCAAGGCGGAGTTCGATGTTGATGGTCGTGCGGCTCAAGTGAAACATAGGCCGTCCCGCCTCTGGCAAGCTCGCCCGCTTGCTCAAGCGCGACCGCTTCGGCGTGAATCACATCCTCATAAAAATATGAACCTTCACCGACGATCTCCCCATTTTCTGACACTATCACGCACCCAACTAAAGGATTTGGCGAAACTTGCCCAACGCCTAATGAAGCGAGTGCTAATGCTCGGCGGGTGTGTTTTATATCTGTTTCCGAAAAATCTTTATTCAAACTAAAACTCGCTTTTCAAGATTAATTTTCTTTCGTGGAAAATCTTCAAAATCAATTCCCCGAATATAGTATTTGCCCAGGCAAACCAACTGCGGGTAAATTCTTTCGGATTGTCGGGATTAAAAGATTCGTGCATAAATCCCGTTTCAGCATGCGTTTTCTTTAACATTTTCAAACAATTAACGATTTCTCTTGCGTCACCGGAAGTCAACGCTTGCATGATAATCGCCAAATGCCAAACACTATTTTTCCCCGTATGCGGACTGCCGTTGGCAGAGGCAAATTTTCCGCGACGAAAATATGGATTGTTGTCACTCAACAAAAATCTTCGGGTGTTCTGATAGATTTTATCGTTTGCTTTGACAAATCCCAAATACGGCAAACTCATTAAATTCGGCACGTTAGCATCATCCATAAACAAACGATTGCCGAAACCATCAACTTCAAAGGCAAAAACCTTCCCAAAAGTTTCGTGTTCGGCAATGGCGAATTTGTAAATCGCTTTTTCGACTTCATCTGCTAATGCACGACTTTCATTGGCAAATGACTGATTGTTCAGCACAACTGCAAAGATTTCAGCCAAATGTCTTAATTCAACCACGGCAAAAGCATTTGATGGAATCAGAAACGGAAAAATTGTCGAATCGTCCGACGGTCGAAACGCCGAGCGAATGAGCCCGACAGGTTTAACCGGATTTCCGGTTCCGTCAAACGGCGGAGCATCAATCATGACCGTTGTCCGGCGGATAAATTTGTATGGACTATGGCCGTCTTTGAATTGTTCGACTTTGAAAGTCCGGACAATCAACCGCATTGCCTTTTGCCATTCCTCGTCAAAGGCAGAAGTGTCGCCGGTTGTTTTCCAATATTGATAAGCGAGCCGAATTACATAACAGAGCGAATCAACTTCCCATTTACGTTCGTGGACACCAGGCTTGTTTTTCGGCAAATCATCCCAGCCTTTTTCATTTGGGTCTTTGAGAAAAGAATTAGCGTAGGGTTCGAGCAGAACGCAATAAGCCTGCCGATGAATCAAGCCTTTGATGAGGTTTTGCAATTCTTTATCATCTTTTGTCAGCGGCAGATACGGCGTCACCTGAGCAGTTGAATCGCGCAGCCAAAGAGCGTGAATATCGCCGGTAATCACAAAAGAATCCGGTTTGCCTTCCCGAGTTCCTATTTCAACCGTCGTATCAAGCGTATTCGGATAACAGTTTTCAAACATCCAGGCGAGTTCTTTATCTTTAATTGCCGATTTAACTTCGGTAATTTTTGCCTCGACCGCTTTTGAGCTAAATTTTCGGGCATTGACCGGTGGCCGTTGGCTGATAAATTCGGTTGAATCGAAAGCATTGATTTTATCGGTAAACAAAAATCCCGCTGTGGCAAATGTTGAATTTATTATAAATGTGCGTCTGTTCATAAAGTCGAAAACCAATCCAATCGCGGACGTTACAAGTGATATTTACTAATCAGTTGAATCATCAAAAGTTTGAACGGTTAAGCGCGATTCCTTCGATTTCTTCAATGCTTTCGTCCAACAGTCCTTCATAAACTTTTCCTGCAAGTTCCAACATCTCATTGGGCGAAAGCCTTTTGTCCTTGATAATTATTTCAACCGTTTCGCCTTCTTCGATTTCTTCCGAAAACGGTTTAATTGGGACAAACATTCCATTTTGATAAATTGCCTCAATTGTTTGTGTCATTTTTCAAATCTCCTAATTAAAAAGTCCATTCACATATTGTTCGGCGTCGAAAACCATCAAATCATCAACTTGTTCACCGACTCCGACATAGCGAATTGGTAAACTTAATTCTTTGGCGATGGCCACCGCGATTCCGCCTTTGGCTGTGCCGTCTAATTTGGTCAACACAATTCCCGTCACATCAGCGGTTTTCATAAATTGACGAGCTTGTTCGAGACCGTTTTGACCGGTCACGGCATCAATCACCAAAAGAGTCTCGTGCGGGGCTTCAGGGACTTCGCGTCCGGCGACACGTTTCATCTTTTCGAGTTCCGCCATCAGATTTGATTTGTTATGAAGTCGGCCGGCCGTGTCAACTATCAAAACATCCGAATTTCGCGATTTGGCTGATTGCAGCGCATCAAACAAGACTGCTGCCGGGTCAGTTCCCTGTTTTTGTTGAATGAGCGGAACTCCGGCGCGGGTCGCCCAGATTTCGAGTTGTTCCGAAGCGGCGGCGCGAAAAGTATCGGCTGCACAAATAAGGACATCATGACCTTCGTTTTTGATCCGCTGGGCCAACTTTCCAATCGTAGTGGTTTTGCCGACACCGTTGACGCCGACCACCATCAACACATACGGTTTGATAGATAAATCATATTTGGTTTCGTCAGCCACTCCGGTTTCTTTGGTGTGTTGCAGAATACCCAAAAGTTCATTTCTCATGGCACGTTTCAGTGCGTCTAAATCATTAATCTCCTGACGCGAGACACCTTTCCGAATTGCTTCGAGAATTTGAAAAGTTGTCTCTACCCCGATGTCGGTCGAAATCAGCATTTCTTCGAGTTCGTCCAAAAATGCTTCGTCTATTTGTTTGCGCCCCTCAAAGATCGTGTCAAGTTTGTTGTTGATCGAATCACGGGTTTTTTCAATTGCCCGATTAAATCTGACCGCAAACTCTTTTTCAACCGCTTCTTCCTGCGCTTTGAGTTCTTCGATTGTTTTATCCAAACCCAAAATTGAGGTTGAATGTGTTTGTTCGTCCTTTTTCCGTTTCCAAAACCAAGCCATAAATAATAAAACCTACTCGTTTATAATCTCAAAACTATTGATTATAAACGAGTAGGCTGATGGAAACAAAAGCTCAAATTTTTAACTTATTTTTTGGCGGCGGAAATTCCTTTAGAAATCAGATAAATAGCTACTCCATGCAGTAAAACCCCGAAAACTGAAAGCGTAATTAAATACAAAACCGCGTCAAAACAAAAGATTATCAGTCCCAATATTAACGCCCACCGCTTACCTTTCCGCCCATAATAACCCAGGATCGCAACGAAGCCGGCACAAAAGAGGCTTAACACCAACGCCATCCCCTGATAAATATTGCCCCCCGACACTCCCAACTCTTCGGTAATCCCTATCGCTGCACCATGAAATATCTGAGTTATCGACAAACCTAAAAAGAAAGCCCAGAAGGTTCCGGTCATCATAATAAACGAATTGATGACAGTCATTCCGGCTTTCCAATAAAACCAGTTGGCCGCCGTCAAAACATCCGGATCAATCATCACGGCTGGGGCGGGTTGCCCCTTCAAATCAGGAAAAACAACCGAGGGTGGCGACTGCGGGAGATTAATAGATTTGCACATCGCACCACACATCGGGCAGACTCGTTTGTTTAGACAAGCCTTACAAAAATAGTTGGAACATGTCTCACAATAGAAGGTGGCATTGGCATCAGTGTGAATCGTACAAACATTTGTTTCGCTTAATTTAGCTAACTCCTCATATACATTCGGTGGCGGCGGATCGTTCAATGCTGGTGCCGGCGACGGAAAATTATTGAAAGTTTGAATCGAAGGAGAATTAGTTGTCGTTCCAACACTGGTGGTAGTCGTAACGATCGAAGAAATTGCGCCTAACTCCTTGGCATTAAAAAAACCGTAAAGTGCTTGAACTTTATTGGCCTGGATCCAACACAGATTGCCCCGACGAACTCGG
>JANOEF010000084.1:0-8743 GCA_031413075.1 Acidobacteriota bacterium
CCGGCGTCGGCCCGCTGCCGATCACGTCGATCGTGCCGCCGCTGCCATGCGCTGCCCAGCCAGGGCAAGTGCCGTTCAACTGCACGGCACCACTGGCACTGCCAGCCGGCACGCAACAAACCTTCGCGGTCTCGGTGCAGATCATAGATCCAGACGCAATTTGCGATACAACTTAAGAGGTATAATCCGCGTACTTTTTTGAAATTATCGGTCTGGGCAGGCATCGCCTGAAAAAGGCTAAATATGCTTAAACCCAAATAAATAAAACCCCAAATCGAAAAAGCATACCCGGCCGGTGTTGCATAAGTCGGATATTTATTAGAAATAAAATTTGCCGTAATCCCGCCGATCAGGCCTTGAGCCGCCAAATAATTGACAAAGATAACTGCAATAGTCGCAAGGATTACGAGAATTTGATTAATTTTCATTTTATTCTTTTATAGCGAAAAATTTCTTCGCTGACTGTCCCGTCTTTGTGTTTGATGGCGAGATAAATGTTGAAAGAACTTTTATCAACTACCTCTAAAGTTTGTCCTTCAAAATAATATCGGTTTTTTTCACGTTTAACGAATTTGAAATCAACGGTTTTGTTTTTATCTTCCCAACCCGTCATATCAGCATTAAAATGTTTGAGCCGAATTATCAAGGTTCCATTAGTTTCTGCGACCGTTATCCATTCATAAAAAACGGTTTTGCCTTTGCTGAAAAAACGAAACATGCCGTTCATCACTCCGTCTTGCGGTGCGCTGTAAATTTCTTCGACGGTTCCGCCCAAACCTGTCCCATTCCAGGTTCCGCTCAACCATTTCATATCTTGAATGGTCACTTTTTCACCCGTTTTCCCTTCGTCCAATTTCAAAGTGTGAGCCGTCTGTTTTGATTGCCCAAAAGCCGTGGCAGTTAAAATCAAAATGGTTAAACTCAATAAAATAGTATGTTTCATAGAATATTCTCCTCCATTTTTAGACGATTGAAGAATTGAAAAATTAAATCGAATTCTCTTTTTCCATTTTATCCGTTACTTTTTGCCTTCACCTTCGGGTTCGCCAATTAAATAGCCAAACGGTTTTAATTCATCAATATTATCAAAAATTACCTTTAAAATCGCGGTCAGCGGATAGGCTAAAATCACGCCGCCCATTCCCCACAGCGTTCCAAACAGAACCAGCGAAAGAATGCCGATAAAAGCGTTGATGCTGACCCGCGAACCGGTAATTTTAGGCGTGATAAAATTTCCCTCTAAAAACTGGACAACTGTAAATATCATCAGAACTCCAAATGGATACCACAACGAATCTTTCGAGACTAAAGCCATCACGATTGGCAATACAGAGCCTATAAAAACTCCGATGTAGGGAATAATCAACAACACCGCAGCGAAAAATCCAAAGAAAATTGCGGATTTTATCCCTAATAACCACAGTCCGATGGTGTTGAGAATCCCGACTATGATCATTACTTCCAAAACGCCTTTGATATAATTATGAATCACATCGTAAATTCTTTGGATAATGACATCTAGCTTTTCCTTTTCGACATTTATAAAAAGCCGGTAAATAAACTCAATAAAAAAACTGCGATAATAAAGAATAAAAAAGATGTAAAACGGAAGCATGATGGCCGTGCTCAAGTAATCAACCGAACCGCCGACAAAGGCCGTAATATTTTGGATATTTTGTTTGAGAATCTGTTCAATATTGACGTTTTGGGCCAGATAGGCAGTCAAATCAATATTAAAAATGTCAGCCGTATAAAGTTTAAGGCGTTCAAAAAGCGTGGCTATATTACCGCTGTATTGGTCAAAATCCGACACGAAAACTGAAATCTGTCTGCCGATGATTGAAACTAAAACGACTAACAGAAAACAAATAAAAATTACTCCGCACAATGCAGATAACGACCTGCTAAACTTGAACTTACGCTCAAGAAACCTGATGACCGGATGAATCAAAACAGCTAAAATACCCGAAAACAGGAGCGGAACGATAAACGATTTTAAAAGCCATAAAATAAAAACTATGGCAATCACTAATAAAATCCGGTTCAGTATTTTGGTCATTCCGATAGTTATTCTTAACAATTTGACCGGATTTGTCTATTAAGAATCAATTTTTTCGCCCGCCGATTAACAATTAACCTTTTACCATTTACAATTAACCAGTATGTCACTAAATAAAAGGTCAGTTGCAGTTATCACGGGCGCAGGTTCGGGCATCGGGCGAGCTTTGGCGTTAGGTTTCGCAACCGAGGAAATTGCCGGAATTGCGATTGCGGATTTCGATCAAAAGGGATTAAGCGAAACCTTTGATTTGGTTTCAAAAACAGGTCTCAAGGTTTCAAAACATCTCATAGATGTTTCAAAACTCGAACAGGTTCAACAGTTTGCCGATGAAGTTGTCGCACAACACGGATGCGCGACGCATTTGATAAACAATGCCGGAGTCGGACTTTTCGGCTCATTTGAAGAAATTTCGTTATCGGATTTTGAATGGCTGATGTCCATCAATTTTTGGGGCGTGATTTACGGCTGCAAAGTTTTTTTACCGATTTTGAGACAGCAAGAATCTGCCCATATCGTCAATATTTCCAGCGTTTTCGGAATGATTGCGCCACCCGAACAAACTGCTTATTGTTCGAGCAAGTTTGCTGTGCGTGGTTTTACCGAGTCACTCAAACATGAATTAGAAGGCACAAATATTCACGTTTCGAGCGTCCATCCGGGCGGCATTAAAACCAATATTGCCCGCAATTCGAGAATCGGCGAACTGACTCCGCAAGAAAATAAAGAACAAGGCGTTGATTTTTTTGACAAAGTTGCCCAAACTTCTCCCGAAACTGCCGCCGAAGTGATTATTAACGGTATCAAAAAAGTAAATTCCCGCATTTTAATTGGCAAAGATGCTCACGCCATCAGTTATATTCATCGGCTTTTCCCGAAACGCTACTTAAAGATTTTTGAGAAATTAGCCGGACACCGGATGGATTTGAGGAAGGAAAAATGATAGAAACAAACGAAATTACGACCGAAAAGTTAGCTTGCGAAGCTTGCGGCAAATTTTTTGAATGTGGCGCAAATACTGGCAAATGTTGGTGTTTCGAGGTTGAATTAGACGGGGAAAAATTGGCGGAATTGCGAGATAATTTTAAGAGTTGTTTGTGTCGGGAATGTTTGTTGAGCCACGAACAAACCCGAAAAGACTCAAAAAATGCAAGTAAAAGTGATGAAAGAAAATAATTGGAAAAGCAGGAAAAGACAAGAGCAAAAGCGGATGTCAAACGTCTGTTGACCTCAGCAAACCAAGCCCGCGTTGAAGACGCGCAAAGAATTTATGCCATCCAGCCATATATTCTTAAATGTTCATCTTGTTTTCTCGACCCAAGATCGTTTGAAATTTTTGACAAATGACCATCGTGAAAGATTACACGCGCATCCCGGTGGCATTGTGAGAGGAATGGACGCAATGCCATTGGCTCCGCATCTGGCAATTTTCTCTTTGCGGTTTCACCGCTTTGTTTGTATTTGTTACAATTATTTTTAGTAAAATTTTATGGCAAAAAAGAAAAGTAAATTTTTAAGCGGCAAGCGGATTGACCCGACTCCGATTGATAAAAATACGGCGCTGGCAGACCTGGTTGACGAATCATTTATGGCGTATAACGCGGCGCGGATTCGAGAGGCGTGTCAGCTTTTCACGCGCAAAATGCTGGAACCTGATACAACGGTCGGCGTGACACTGACGGGGGCGCTGACACCGGCAGGATTGGGAATTTCAGCATTGATTCCGCTGATCAAAGCCGGATTTATTGATTGGATTATCTCAACCGGTGCCAATCTTTATCACGATACACACTTTGGAATCGGTCTGGCACTTCATCAGGGCGATGCTAAATTGGACGACCGAATCTTGCGCGAAGAGGAAGTCGTCCGGATTTTCGACATCTTTTTTGATTACAGTGTTTTACTGGATACTGACGAGTTTTTCCGCCGCACCATCGAAGCTCCCGAATTCCAAAAAACGATGTCCTCAGCCGAATTTCATTATCTGTGTGGAAAGTATATTCTCGAAAGAAGCAAAAAACTCGGGATCGAAGATAAATCTCTGCTGGCAACCTGTTACGAATACGGCGTTCCGGTTTATACTTCGTCACCCGGCGACAGTTCAATCGGAATGAACATCGCCGCCAAAGAATTACAAGGCGGCAAACTTGTCCTAAATCCAAATCTTGATGTCAACGAAACCGCAGCCATCGTCTTAGCCGCCAAACGCGGAATAATCTCTGAAACCGAAAGCGGAAAATCCGCAATATTTATTCTCGGCGGCGGCAGTCCAAAGAACTTTGCTCTGCAAACCGAACCGCAGATTCAAGAGGTTCTTGGAATTGACGAAAAAGGTCACGATTATTTCCTGCAGGTCACTGACGCTCGGCCCGATACCGGCGGATTATCAGGCGCAACTCCCTCGGAGGCAGTCAGTTGGGGGAAAATCGACCCCGACCAATTACCCGGAACAGTCGTCGCCTATGTTGATTCAACGGTTGCCTTGCCAATCATCACGGCTTACGCTCTGGCCCGTCACGAACCACGCGAGCCAAAGAGTCTTTACCATCGGCGCGATGAATTCATGCAACTTTTGAAAGATGAATACGAAAAATCTTCAAGAAGATAGTTGTCAGTGGCAAGTAGTCCGTGAAAAGAGAAAATCACTTACTATTGAGCACCAAAACCTAATAATATGAAGTTACTTGCTGAACTAAACAACGAGAAACACGAAATTGAAATCAATTTTGAGGGTGAAAATATTTTTGCCAGGATAGACGGAAAAGAATACCGAATCGAATCATCCGAAGTAGAACCGGATGTTTATCTTTTCAAATATAATCATCAAATTCACCAAATTTATGTGGCGCCGAACGGTTTGGTAAATATTGGAAATCAACAGCTTGAGATAAAAGTAATTGATCCAAAAAGATTACGCGGATCAACCGGTTCCGAAGCAGAAACAGAAGGAATCGCTGAAATCAAAACTGCAATGCCGGGCAGGATTGTCAGAATCCTGGTCGCCGAAGGTGACGAAGTTATACATGGTCAGGGGATTATTGTGGTCGAAGCTATGAAAATGCAAAACGAGATGAAATCACCCAAGGATGGTGTAGTCAAATCAATCAAAGTCGAAAATGGGGTCAATGTTCAGGCCGGAGAAGTGCTAGTGATCATCGAGTGATTTTTAGCTTCTGGTGAAAAATGTGCAAAATTAGCCGGCAGTTCTCAGATTATCTATCCTTAAAATTCAAATTTCTATAAATATTATAAATATCAAAAGCCCACGGAACTGCCCCGCCGATTGTTATGCCGAAATAAACGCATTTAATTATCCCTTGCTTTGGGCTATTACTAAACGTCGCGTTTAAGAAATAACCTCAAAGCGATTTTTTTGAACTTCCGTAAAAAAATAAAATTCAATTCATAATTTCTAATCCTTTAAATTTTTGCCCTAGTCGCGTTACAATAAATTAATTAACTTTTTATAAATTTTGAGCCATAACACACAAATTTATTGCGTATCTATCCGGAGTAGGATTTTTATTCATTTTATTTTAATTTATAGATCGCATGGAGTCTTTTTTTTATGAAAACCTGTCCCAGCTGTAATCAAACAAATCCAGTAGTGGCAACATTTTGCCAGAAATGTGCGTCACCTCTCGGGGCTGCTCAAAACTATCCGCAGCCTGCCCCGCCTCCTCAACAATTTGGCAATCAGCCTTTTAATCAACCTAATTTTGGCAATCCAGGGATTCCGCCACAAAATATTGCTCAGATTTCGGGCGGCGCCAGTTCGCGAGCCATGCTGGCCGCCGGGTTGGCAGTCTTCGGATTCTGTTGCTGTTTTGTCGGCGGGATTCCGGCCGCTCTTCTCGGTTGGTTAGAAATATCAGCCATCAAAGAGGGAAAATCCTCGGCCGAAGGTATGACTATGGCCCAGGTCGGATTATGGCTCGGAATCGGCGGGACACTCATTAATGCCATCGGTTGGGGCATTTTTGCATTATTTGGGTCCGTTGGCGGTGGTTATTAAATTATTTTGAGCTCACTTGATTGAAAATATTGCGTTACTATCACGAGGAAATAAATATTTATTTTTTCAATGAGGAATTTTTATTATGGTTGAACAAAACAGAACCCCTATTTGTCGAAACGGTCATCAACAACCTAATACAAACGCCAAATTCTGTATATTTTGCGGAACTCCGCTTGCCACGCCACCAGTACAGGCGGCTCAGCCCCCCATTCAACCAACGGGGTTTGCGCCTCCGCCTCCGGTCAATCAAAATCAGATTCCAAATCAAATTTCAAATCAAAATCAAATTCCGCATCAAATACCGGCTCAGCCTCAAGGATTTGTTTCGCCGAATATAAATCAAAATCAGCCCCCTCTGCAACAATTCAATCAATTTCCGGCACAGAATTTCCAACCTCAACCCCAGGTTAATCAACAAATTGCACCAATTAATCAAATCAAACCCTGCGGAACTTGTGGCGGTCACGGGAAACTGTTAAATGAACAAATCTTAGTTTGCAAAGAATGTAAATGGCTGCGTCCCCTCGCCCCCGGTTACGGAGTTGCACCTGAAGCTTTCCAATGGGCTGAAGACGGAAAAGCAATGGCTGCATTACGTTCTATCACCCCGCTCAAAATGGCTGCCGAAGTGGTTTCGGATAAAGTTGGGCGACGTTGGATTGAGACGATGTTTAACGGGGTTCTGCTCGGCGAAAAACAACTTCCCGCCGTCTATTTTCAGGCTGTTCATGCCGCCCGAATTTTAGGTATGGCCTATATGCCGGACGTCTATGTCACCGGTGAATTGATGTGGGATTGTCGCACCTACGGAAGCGACAAAGATTCGTTTGTGCTGATGGGTTCGGCAATTGCAACAAATTTTAGAGGCCCCGAATTATTGTTTCTGTTTGCCCGCGAAATGGGGCATTGCCGCACCGGACACGCCCTCTGGAAAACCGTCATCAAATTTTTGGTGGGTGAACAACGCCGCGGCGGAATTATGGGCGGAGGATTGTTTTCAGCCATCGGAAAAATTTTTAGTCCTTCTGCCTTAATTGAAGGAACAATTGAAGTTCCGTTGATGGCCTGGGCGCGTCAGGCCGAAATTACTGCCGATCGGGCCGGCATGTTAGCACTCGGGAATGAAGATATTGTCCGTCGCGTTTTATTATCCTGGTCGCTTAAATCCCCCATCTTGCAAAGGCAGATCAATGTGGCTGAATGGCTCAAACAACAAGCCGAAAATGATGACGATATGACCAAATTGTCGGAGTTGATGACTTCGACGACTCCATACATCACACGTCGGCTCAAACTGCTGGCCGAATTTGCCAAAAGTCCCGAATTAATTCGTTGGCGAGAGGTGATTAAACACCATACTGCTCAACCGAAACCGTCGGCCACAACCAAACAATCAGATGATATCCGAATTAAATGTGGAACCTGCGGAACGGCGATGAGAGTACCTGCCAAAGTTCTCGAAGGTAAACCGCAACTATCCATTCGTTGTCCAAATCCGAAATGCGGAAAGATGACGTATCTAAAAAAGAAAATTAACCCTGCCCCCAAAGGAGATGAAATTTCCAAAAAAGAGCAGCGCGAAATAGAGAGGAATTTGAATTATGCCGAGTGAAACCGAAACCGTAACCATAACCCAAACCGCCCCTGACGGCACGGAAACCAAAATTGAAATTACCCAGACTGCTCCTGAAAGCACTGATGAACAATCATTGGTTGAAGAAGTAATCGAAGCTATTTTTGACTCTGAGGCAGACCAGCCTGACCTTGCTTCAGAAGAGTTGGACACAACTTCTGAAACGACTGAAACCGAATACTTCGTCACCGAAAGTGGAACAGGCGATGAAATTATTGAAACATCCGACCCGGTGTCTTTTGAATCATCCGAAACAATTCAGACTGAGGATTCAACGCCATCGGCGCTTGAACCGGAAATCTTTATTCCGGTCAGTTACGATTCGGCGCCGACTGATTTTGTCCCGAATAATTTCGATGTTTCATTCGTTCCAACAACCGATACCAGTTCCGTTGAACCTACTGAAACCGTAACAGATACGGCAGAAAATGCGGAACAAACCGAGCAGCAGGCTCAGGCGGAGGCTGCCCGTGATGCTCAAGAGCAAGCCAACGAATTTGTGGCCGCCGGAGATTACGAAGCCGCCAGCGAAGCCCGAGAAGCCGCCGAAAATGCCGCTTGGGAAGCCGGAGACAACAGTATGCTCGAAGGCAGTAACGCCACCGAGTTAGATAATGCCGCCTCCGATCAGGACCAAGCCGATTATTACCGCGAACAACAAGCCGAATATACCGCCGAAGGCAATTATGAAGCCGCTCAAGATGCCGCCAACAAAGTCATCGAGAACACTTCGGACGCAGATTATTATGCCAGCGGTGATGACCATACAACCGAGGCGCGCAATGAGGAATATAAACTCGAAAATGCAGTTTCAGAAGAAAATAACGCCGAGTGGTATGCCAGTAGTGCCGAAGAATTTGCCGAGCAAGGCAACTATAATGCAGCCGCCGATTATGCCGAAAGTGCCGGAGAACATCAGGCTCAAGCCGATTATTTAGCTGACTCTACGACTGACGGCTCAACCTACGATGCTTCGTCACAGGTCGAAAGCGGCGGAAGTTTTGATGCCGGAGCGGTTGATTATTCATCCGCT
>JANOEF010000085.1:0-3043 GCA_031413075.1 Acidobacteriota bacterium
AGGCCGACGCGTGCGAACGCTTCCGGGGAGGCGAGGCGAACTTCCAGCTCGTCCAGTTCACCCGGACCCGCCGACAGGATCGGGATCTCGGCTCAAACATCCTCATTTCCTCATGCAAATTGATGCCTTGGCTGAGATTAACGGGGCGAACATAATCGAGGGCCTCCAGTTCATTGATTAAAACCAAGGCCACTTCTTTCAATACTTCCAACTTGAGTTTGAACCTTTGTGAATCAATTTCTTCACACATATTCAAATTGTCTAACAAACCAAGTTTATTTTTTAGAGCATAAACTCCCATTTTATTAACCTCGCACAGTAAACGTTAAAAGAGCGTAAATAGAAAATCTAATCTGTTTGATTTCAAAAGCAGAAGATACTTTGTGTTTTGTTTTAGGCAAATATTCTCGCCCGAGTACTTATTACCCGGCACAGATCAAAATCAACTAGAATTTAGATAGAAATTGATTATTTAGCCATCGTCATCTCTCTCGGTCGTCGCCCGAATTGAATATCATAACGCTTGATTTTAGCATTCAGAGTTGTGTGTTTGAGATTCAACAAACGTGCCGCCCTCAATTGACTGCCGCCGGTTTGTTCGAGCGCGCGCTCGATCAACAGAATCTCAAAAGTTTTAACTTCAGCATCAAAGTTAATGCCGTCTTCGATTTCTACTTTTTTCATTGAGCCCAGTGACTTCACCTCGTCCAAAAGCGCAATCGTTACTTCTCGTAAAGCTTCAACCTTATCGGTAAACATATTTCCATTTTTTCGTAATTCAAACTGTCTAATCATATAAAACACCTCTCATGTTTTACTATTTGAAATCTTTTCCAATAAAATGAAAATAAAAATGTGACGAATCGGCTGAAAATTGTGATGAGGTGTTTTAAATTAACTAAAATTCTTGATATATCAAGCAAAAGGGGTTGGAAAAATTGTTGATTTGGATAACTCTAATTCTAAAAGCAGCTCACCGAAAAAAAACAGATATATCTAAACAATTGAAACTATTTGAGTTGAGATTCGTTCTTAATGCATGGAAAAGAAATAATCTTGAGTGTCAGCTGACAAATATTCACCGAAATAAAAATACATTTCGTCATTCAAAAAGACCGTTTTGTCACAAATTTATTGGTAAATGTCCGGCATTAACTGATATTTATAATAATTTCTAAAAAGCGTATTCAACTTTACGGCATATGATTTGCCTGTCAAACTGCAAAATAAGAACCATTTGAAAAATGCGCAGTAGTATTCATAAAAATGCGAAGTGGTATTAAGAAAGTAGTAATAATTGTCGGCATCTGGACGCTGTTAGCCTTGCTTTTCACTCCGCAAACCTATCTTTTAAATCTTCGGACCAATAATCCGCTGACCTGGTTTGAATCGTTTTATTCAAACACAGTTATTTTTTATTTGTGGGGGGCATTAACTCCGCTTATCTGGCGGTTGGGGAAAAAGCTACCTATCGAAAAGCCCAATCAATGGCTTAATTTTACAATTATTTTTTTGCTGGGATTTCCCACTGCTTTACTGCATATATTCTTATTTCAAAAAACCGGACACGTTTTATCAAACTGGATGATGATTTATCAAAACTCTCTTCCGATTAGCTCCCTCGTGATTGGAATCGGGGCGACCAATATCATGTTTTATTGGATTATCATCATTATTAGTCAGGCAGACATTTATTTTCGGAGATATCACGAACGTGAGCAATCCCTCATCCAAGCTCAATTACAAGCCCTCAAAACACAGCTTCATCCACATTTTCTTTTTAATGCTCTTAATGCAATTTCGCAATTACTTTATGAAAATGAGGAAGAAGCGGAAAAAACTATTTCCCAATTAAGTGACCTCCTGAGGTTCTCGCTGAAGGGCGATCAAAAGCAAGAAGTTACCCTGCGCGAAGAATTAGATTTTTTGCAGATGTATTTGGAGATCCAACAAACTCTCTTGCAGGATAGGTTACACATTATCTGGCGGGTGGTGCCGGAAACTCTCGATGCACTTATTCCAAACATGATTTTGCAGCCATTGGTAGAAAATGCCATCCGACACGGGATTGCTCCGCGCATTTCGGGTGGAACTATCAAAATTATCGCTAATCAAGAAGGAGGCTGGCTCAGCGTCCGAATTTGTGATGACGGATTGGGGTTCTCCAAATCAAAAATTATTCAACAATTTGGAATTGGACTCAGTAACACACGCCAGCGACTTCGGCATCTATATGGAAAAGATCACACATTTCAAATAAAACCTGCAATTGATGGAAAAGGAGTGACAGTCTTTCTGAAGATTCCGTTCAGAAATAATGAACAAGGGAAAGTCTATGAAAATCCGTACTTTGATAGTGGACGATATGTTATTGGCGCGAAAGCGCATCCGACGTTATCTGAGCAAAGATTCTGAAATAGAAATCGTTGCCGAATGTGATAATGGACTTGAGGCGATTGGGGCTTTTGAAAAACTTAAGCCTCAACTCGTTTTTTTGGATGTACAAATGCCGGAAAATGACGGATTTGAAGTTTTAAAAGCAATTTCAGGTGAGCATCAACCAACCATCATTTTCGTGACTGCTCACGATCATTTTGCAATTCGAGCCTTTGAGGTCAATGCCTTTGATTATCTGCTCAAACCTTTTTCGGGTGAGCGTTTAGCAGCGACCCTCAAAAGAGCCAAAGAACAAATAAGATTACAATCGAGCGAAACCGCCGAAGATCGGCTGCTCTCGCTTTTAAGCCAACTCAATGGAGAAGAACAATATCTCAGAAGATTGACCGTCAAAGATCGCGGAAAGATAATTTTTATTGCTGTTGATGAGATTGACTATATTGAGGCGCAGGGGAATTATTTGGAGTTGGGAACTGAAGGATCGAAACACTTAATCCGCATGAGAATGCATCAATTGGAAACAAAACTAAATCCTCAAACATTTGTTCGCATTCACCGCTCGACCATTGTCAATATTGACCGCATCAAAGAAATGCACCCGCTTTTTAACGGCGACCAGGCGATAATTATGAAAAGCGGGAAAAGG
>JANOEF010000086.1:0-17770 GCA_031413075.1 Acidobacteriota bacterium
GAATTTTCCTGGGGCGCGACTGAGGTCAAAGTGCCAGAAGTGGTAGGAAAAGACTTTGGCGCCAGCGAGAAGGAACTAACCCAACTCGGCTTGAAAATAAAACGCCGCGCATTTCGTTTCAGCGAGGAAAAACCGAATACCATCATCGAACAATCCCCAAGAGCGGGTGAACCGGTCAAAACCGGACAGATAATATTTGTGGTGGTCAGTCAGGCCAATCCTGAAGGTACCGAAGCCCCGGCCAAAGTTGATAAAGACACGGTCGAAGAAATTGACTCGGATCCGGGTTCTGGCAACTCACCGAAAAGGACGAATAAAAATGCCAATGTCAAGAAACCTGTGCAAACCAGCAGAGATGTTTCTTCAAATAAGCCAAAGAATTCCAATTCAAATGTTTCAAGCGGGTCAAGTTCGAATACTAAAACTTCGGTCAACAGTAATCCGTCCACTCCGTCGGCCAATAAAAATCCGGCTAATAATAAACCAACGGCTAATCCGACTCCGAAACCGAGCGCGACTAAAACTCCGAACAGTGGTGATACCCGGACCAGAAAAGTCCCGGCATAATTATTGAAAATGGCTCCAAAGCAACCGTTAACGGTGTGTTTGCAACCAAGTTAAAGTTAAGTAATTCGAAATCTTATCATGATTGAAATAGCGCCTTCGATTTTATCCGCAGATTTTACAAAACTAGGCGAAGACATTCGAGCTGTCGAAGCGGGTGGGGCAGGTCTTTTGCACATTGATGTGATGGACGGACGGTTTGTCCCGAATATTACGATCGGCTTACCGGTAGTTAAATCCTTAGCCAAAATTGCGAAGATTCCGCTTGATTGTCATTTGATGATTGAAGAACCGAGTCGCTATGCGGTTAAATTTGTGGAAGCCGGAGCTTCAATGGTTTCAGTTCATATTGAGGCTGATGTTCACATACATCGCACGTTAACCGGTATCCGTGAAGCCGGAGGCAAAGCCGGAATCGTCTTAAACCCCGGCACTGCATTGGCGACCATTGAAGAAGTTCTGCCGTTTGCCGATTTTGTCTTGATAATGTCGGTCAACCCGGGGTTTGGCGGACAAAAATTTATCCAAACATCGCTCGCAAAAGTGCGACGCTTAAAGCAGATGATTGAAGAACGCGGTTTGCCGACAAGAATTGAAATTGATGGCGGCGTGGATGCTTCGAATATTGCGAAAGTGGTAGAGGCCGGGGCTGAAATAATCGTCGCCGGATCGGCGGTGTATGGCAAAGGTCAGGCGACCGAAGCAGTCAAAGAGTTATTAGATGCAGCAAATGTTTGGGTGTAAAGTTTTTGGGTTTATTTTAATAGTTAATTCAAAAAATAAACAAAACAATCCAAAAGCCCAAATCAGAAATTGAAAGAGGTAATTATGTTTTTCCGAAAAAATAGAGCAGTGTTATTAAGTTTGACTTTGATTTTGAGTTTTATTTTGCCAGGTATGGCGCAAAAAGCCGGTGATGGAACCATTACTCAACGGCTGGATGTGATGCGTGGGAAACTCGAAACAATGCGTCGTTCATTGGGTAGTGCTATTTCAGCCCTCAAGGACGATGTGAAAGAAGATAAGAGTAAAAAAGATGACAAATCTCAACTTGATACACCTCTCGGTCGTTTGAAGTCTCTGGAAAAAGAGGTTTCCACTATGCAAAATGAGGTCAATAATTTACGCGGAAAAGTTGACCGTTCAGAAAAATATGATTCGGCGGACATTGATTTGACCGAAACTTCCGTCGGCGAGCTGAGCATTCGGGTGGATAATGCCCTGACCGAAACTGCCAAGCTCCGGGCAACCCCAAATTCGGGGGTCGGAAAAGCCCGCGAAGTTAAGAAAAATCGTAAATTTTTAGGGATTTTCGGCGGTGGTGGTAATGATGAATACGAGGAATTGATTGGTAGTGTTGCCCCAAATCGGGATAAAGAACTTTTTATTGTGGCGACCAAAGAAGTCCGTCGGGGTAATCACGAAGTCGGACGCCTTTTGTTCCAGACTATCATCACGACGTATCCGGATTCACCCTATTTGCCAATGTCAAAACTGGCCGTGGCTGATTCGTTTTATCTCGAGGGCGGAACCAGTAATTTGATTCAGGCGGCCGCTGGTTACCAAGATTGGCTCACCTTTTTCCCCACCCATCCACTCGCCGATCGTGTTTTATTGAAAATCGGTGAGTGTCAAATGCGGCAAATTGGTTTGCCTGACCGGGATGCAACTCGGGCCAAATTGGCCGAACAAAGACTCAAAGCGATGCTTCAGCAATATCCTAACTCGCTTTTGCGAAAAGAAGCCGAACTGAGACTGGTCGAAGTCCAAGACAATTTGGGCTTGCATAATCTGAATATCGCCAATTATTACTACACTTTATCGGTCAACCAACAAAAAGGCGGATTAAAGGGGGCTCAATCGCGATTGCGTGAAATTTTAGATAAATATCCGAATTTTAGTTTTATGGATGAAGCACTTTTTAAATTGGGGATTACCTATCAAATTGAAGAAGAAACAGACGAATCCATTAAGTTTTTTCAACGGTTGGTGCGTGACTATCCATATAGTGATTATTTAGAAAAAGCAAAAGAACAGCTCCAACTGATGGGAGCTTCGATTCCGGAAACAAATCCGGAACGCAAAGCGGCGTTGTCGCCGGAAAAAAAATCATTTTTTACCGATTTCAAAAATCAGTTTTTTGGCATCTATCCGATGTCCATTGATAAAGACGGTGTTTTGATGACCCGGGATTTTGATAAATGCAAATTTGAATTAATTGATAAGGTGATTGAAAATTTGGGCGAAGTTGGTACTCGGGAAATTCCGAAAACCTTGACGGCGGTAGTCGTTCCATGTGAACAGAAAGAAAAGAAAACTGAAGCCGCGCCGGCTAAAACCGAGTTAAAATAAAAGCCAAATAATCTTTCGGCAACTATGGCTTGCGTTTATCGTGTCTCAAATCAGAAGTTTATTTGAACGGTGAACGCAATTTTATTTTTTTGAGTTGTAAAAATGAGCCGTCCTAAAGCACTGAACAATATAATGCAAAATTACCCGCTGAATAAGTGGGTGTTTTTTAGCAATATATCAAAATGCGGTTACCGTTTTTTTTCAATTGTTTTGACATTTGGTTTAATTTTACCGGTAGTTTTTGCTCAGCCTGAAACTACCAAACTAAATAAATCGTCCGTCCAAACTTCTGAGGTTTCGAGAGATCGGCGTGAAAAATCATTTGCTAAACTGCTTGAGGCCCAGAGACATTTTTGGGGAATAAGTCGAGCTAATTCTCTAGCTGCCCAAAGCGAACTGGTCAATTCTGCCAGACAAGCATTGCTCAAAGCGGTTGAACACAATCCGCATCTCTCAGAAGCCTACTCACTGTTAGCCGAATTAACCGCTAAATTTCCGCCAAATGATCTGGACGAAGCAATTAATTTTGGAAATCTGGCCATTAAATTAAATCCTGATAATTTTGGAGCACATCATATTTTAGCCGTCATCTATACGGCACAAAGCCGAATCAACACGGATGATTTGGATTTGTCTTCAACTCAAAAAGCTATGATTGAGTGGAAAGAAGTTACCCGGCTGGATCCTAAAAATGCTGAAGCCTGGGCTTTTCTGAGTGAGTTTTATGGCCGAACCAAACAAACGGAGGAACAACTTGCCTCACTAAAAAAATGGCTATCGGCCTCGTCAGCGCAAGATGAAGGTTTTTACCGGCGGATTTTTGGACCCGAGGAAAGCTTAAAGCCTGAAAATGCCAGTCTCAAATTGGGGGAAACTTTTGTCAAAGCCGGTCGCTACTCCGAAGCTATCGAATTTTTAGGGCAATCAATAGTCGAAAACCCAGAGAATCTGTTGGCGGTAGATTTATTGCGCCAGGCAATTAAAAATAACGAAAATACTACTTCTCAAAAGACCCTCGAAATTCTGCAACAAACCGCTTTTGCCAATCCCCACAATCTTGTTTTAATTGAGTTATTAGCAGAATATCAAACTCAACTGGGGCAAGCCGAAGAAGCGGTTAAAACTCTTCAAAGCACCCTTTCAAAACTCCCAAAAGGCAACAATATTTCGATTGCCAATTTGCAAATTGTGATCGGAGATATTTATTTACAGTCGAATCAATCAATTGAGGCGGTTGTGGCTTACGAAGAAGCCCTCAAACTGTTTGGCATTGAAAAATTGAAGATAGATGGTGAGGAAGTGCGTGAATTTGCCACCAGAGTTTTTGAGAAAATCATCAGGATTTACAAAATATCGGGAAAAGTTCTGGAAGCCAGAAATGTGATTGAACGAGCCCGTCTGGTTTTGGGAAAATCCGACCTTTTTCCTGATAAACAATTAATTACTTTTCTCCAGGAAACGGGTAAAAAATCAGAAGCTCTGGAGACCGTTCGGCTGACGCGCAAAAAATTTGCCGCTGATTATGGTTTAATTCGGTTGGAAGCAATGATTTTGACTGAATTAGGAAGAGTTGACGAAGCCGTTAGCCTGATCAAATCTCTGATCACAAAAAAATCAGCCGTTCCGTCGCCTTATTATGATGATTTCAGCAATTATCTGTTTATTTCCGGGCTTTATACTCAGGTTAAGCGTAATAAAGAAGCAGTTATTTCGGCTCAACAAGCCATTGCCATAGCCGAAAGTGAAGACCGCAAACAACTGGCCAACCTTTCTTTAGCAACAGCTCAGCATCAAGGTGGGGATTTCAAAGCGGCTGAGACAATTTTAAGAAATATTCTCAAAAGAACACCCGAAAATCCGATTGCTTTAAATAATCTGGGCTACTTTTTGATTGAAAGAGACGAAAAATTTAATGAAGCCGTTGAAATGATCAAAAAAGCTCTCAAGATTGATAGTGACAATCCGTCATATCTGGACAGTCTCGGTTGGGGCTATTTCAAATTGGGTAAATTTGACGAGGCGGAACGGATTCTGAAACAAGCCCTTCGATTAAATCCCACATCAGTAAATATTTATGAACATTTGGGCGACGTCTATTTGAAACAGGGGAAAGTAGAATTAGCCAATTCAGTCTGGCAAAAAGCCCTCAACTTAGCCCGCGATACTGAGGCTGTGGCCCGGCTCAAGGCTAAAATGATAAAAATTTCACATAACTAAAATAAATACAAAAAATTTTAAACATTTTTGTGGAATCAAAAACACATTATCAATTTCTATAAACTAGCAGCATCAATTTTGTTATTAAAAAGATTCTGTTTTGATTGATAGTAAACGGATAAACCAACAACGGTTTATTCAAAACCTTATCCGAAAAGGGCAAATTCGTAGTGATACGAAGGCGCAAAGTCATGAATCTCATTTGAGATGGTCTGACTACCGAAGTGAGGTCGTTGTGAAAAGTTATTTTTTTGTTCATCGTTTTTCAAACCTATTGGTTCTAACCCTTCTTTTGATCCTGCCTGCCGCAAACATTTTCGGTCAAAGCAGTTCTGCTTTTGGCACGCTTTCAGCATCTGCTAACAAAAACGAAACGAAAGAAATCACACGGCCTCGACTGGTGTCACCAACCAAACCAAACGAAAATAACAAATCAAACTCTGATAATTCTGACTCCACCAAATCAAAAGCAAATTTTTCGCCGATTTCGGCTCAAGCGGCCAAACTGGAAAGTCAAGTTTTCGAAATATTAAATAATACACGTCTAGAAAAAGGGTTGTCGCCTCTGAAATGGAGTGATGAGATGGCTCAGGTTGCCCGTCAACATTCTTTTAATATGGCGCATCAAAAGTTTTTTAGCCACATCGGGAAAGACGGTTTGCTGGTCAGTGATCGGGCCGATGCCCTTGGATATAGCTTTTGGCGGGCGATCGGAGAAAATATCGCCTATAACCAGGGATATGATAAACCAGCCGAGTTCGCCTGTGAACGCTGGATGCTGTCTCAGGCGCACCGGGAAAATATTTTGAACCATCTGTGGAAAGAAGTCGGCGTTGGGGTTGCGGTCACGGACAATGGAACTTATTACTTTACCCAGGTTTTTGTCCAGCGTTAGATTTTTTTACTAAAATTTGTTTTACTCGTGAAGGATGTTGCTTCTGGGGGTTGCTTCGTCCTTCTTCTTTTTTTAAGCAAAATTTCTAAGAAAAATCTTGGCTTCAGTTTCCTGTTCCGAGGGTGATCAAACCTTTTCGATTGAGTATTTACCCAAACCTAAACTTGAGGCGCTGCCGATATTTAATAATTCGCCGGCCAGCAAAAATGGTAAAAAAGACCCAAAATCAGCAGTTTGAAACATAATTTCCCCTAAAATCCCATCTATCTCAATACTTTTATGCTGACGGTTTGAACGTCTGTTGACCCGATGTTTCCAAAATTTGTCAGAAATACACTCAACTGTTTCAGCCAGCTTCATCAACGATTGATAATCATAATCTAACCGTTGACCGTAATTTTCCGACAAAAACTTGAGGCGCAATGAACATTGTTTGAAAAACTCGCTAAAATTGAGTTTTTCGAGAAGTTCACGGTTTCGCCTAATTCGCAATGGCGTTTGGAATGTTATTTTAAGATTCTTGGTCTGTCCAAATTCAATTGATCTGGCTTCAACGAAATCTCTGAGATTATTTTCTGAAAAAGATAAAATTTTTGCCAAACCAGGCGTATAAATAGATGATTTTTCGGCATTTAACCCGATCTGAAAGACTTCGGAGACCGAAAATTGATGACGATTCTCACCGAGTCCGTGTTGTGACATTAAATCAAAAGCATAGATAAAATACGGCAGTTTTTTGGTAACTTCTCCAATCAGAGTCAATCCGAAACTGATTTTTCCGTTCTCAGCTACCCGAAGTTTGAGAGTTTGATTTTCAGAAATCTGACGGGTAAAAGGTGGAATCGGAGGTTCAAAAACAAATGCTCGGGGAAGATCCTTAATTTTGCTGTTTGAAGTCGGTTCAAAAATGGTCGGGTAGAGACAAACTTCTGAAAGAAAACATTTTTCACAGTCCTGATGCCGGACTGAACACGAAATTGCCTTGAGAGCATGACCAAACGCCCCCCGCAGGGAACTACCGATTAAGGCGGGTAAAATTGCCTCGCCCCGGGCTTGGAGAACTATTTCAAATCTGGATAGTCGAATATTTTCAAATTGCTCAAGAATCATTTTTTTCAAAATCAATTTCAATTTGTTCGGATTTTGCCCAATCTTCAATAAATTCACGCAATTTTTGAGATTCGAAAGCAAACCAATTTTCCCGCTCATCCGGGTAATCCAGTAAAACATCTTTGAATCTGCGAAACGGTTTGTAACCACCCAAAGCGGAAAACAATTGTGTCTGAAGCTCTTTTTCGTCCAAGTCCAGGGTGAACTCTTCCATCACTTTGAAACTTTCGCTCGAATGCGGCGGGGTGATTAAAACATACCGGTTTTCCTCTATTTCGATTTTGTCATCGTTTTCAATCTCGCCGCACAAAATCAAAATCTCACGGCTCGCTTTTCGTTCTTCATCATCACCCAAAACATCTCCAAAAACAGATTCGTCGCCGATAAAAATAATCCGGCCGGTTTTTCGGTCAACCCAATTACTGATTTCAGCCGAGCTACTCAGCAAAGCGGTTTCTAAATCATCAAATTTAACTTTCATCAAATTAAAATGTCTGAATCTAATATTTTGTCAGAACTCCTATGTTTTTTATCAAATTCGCGGTTAAATTCTTCCATTTCGCACTGTTTGGCTTCCCATTCCTCAAATATTTTTTCAAAAGAAAATTCAAATCGGTCATACTCCATATTTGAGCCGTCAAAATGCCAAAACGTCGGCGTATCTATAAAATCGAGAGCCATCATTTGGCACATTTCGCAATCTTCGTCAATCAGGCAGTCGTGCGCCGAAGCCGTTAAATTTACGCGCTTTCGCTCGGTTTCGATGATCTCGGCGGGCGTTCTGCCCGAAAAATCGCGCTGCGGATCGTTCAGCCAATCGCTCGAAATCCGTTCTAAAATTTCCGCATCCGTAATATCATTTTCAAAACACGCGCCCAACAGATGCCGAAACAGATCGTAATAAACGACAATTTCATGTGTGCCGAAACCCGCAAATTTATAGGCATTTGAATCTATGGACAAAGGCGGCGGACAAATGCCCGTAAAAGACCATTGCCGCGCCCTCGAATCCAAGTCCGAGCCGATAAAATCCTGCTTTTCGAGCAAAACCTCACGCGGCGTTTTCTCTTGCAAATCGTCCCGCGCCGTCATCAACCATTTGGCGTGAATTTCGGTGAACAAATCTTCATCTTTTTCATTTTTATTCGCTAAATATTCCGCCGCGATGTACTCGAACAGCGGTTTCCCGAAAAGGATTTTCCGCGCATCAAACGGCGGATTGTCTCGAAAAAAATCACGTCTGACTTTCGCCATCCCTTTATACTCCGGCATCGAGCGAACATATTTCCAATCATCCGATAATTGATATGGCAAATTAAAATCCTCGCCAGTATCAGTCTTGATCCGAACCTTACCTTCCGTCGAATAATACGAATAAGTCGAATCCGCCATCATCACTTTGGCAGACAAATCAACCACTAAAAGCCCCGCCTCAGATGGCTCAAAATTCTCCGACTTTCTAAAACTGCGAAACAACGACCAATCTGATTCGCTTTTGATAAACCTCTGAATTGCCGTTTCCAAGTCTTCAATAGTTTCAGGTTCAGCCGTTAAAGACGCAACTATCACATCGCCGAAACTGCCGTGAATGTCGCCGGAGATGGTTTGATTTTGGTCATTAATGTTAATACGGATTTCGCTCATAATTTAAGTTTCGTTTGCCAATATTTCATCAAATAGTCTTTTCCCTTCATCAAAAATGTCCGTAAAATCTTTTAATGAATCAATCGCTTTTAGTACTTTTACCTCTTCCGGCGTTGTTCCGTGCAAAATTGCATTGCGCAACTTTTTCAGATTCCAAAAGTCAGATGTTTTCAATCTTTTTTGTAGTCTTTTGTCAGCATTCTCTTTTGCAACATAGTCAGAAGATTTTTCGACACCAAATCTTTCACACTCAGCAATTAAAATTGATTCCCAAAGCAACGCAATCGCCTTAAAATACTGCTCACGTTTAAAAGCTATTTCGGCTTTTTTCTTCCAAACCAAAGCGTTTGATTGTTCATTCGCCCAAGATAATGCTTCAATAAGTTTTTCAGAAAGTGAGTTTTTCAACGAATTAAGACTATCTTTTTCTTTTTCACACTCGTTCAAAAGCATTCTCGCTTTGTCTTTTCGCGGTTTGAGTGTTTCATCAGTGTATGCGACATAATTTAATCGGCTTTTGAAAGATTCTGAAATTTCTAACTGCTCACCAATTTGCCGGTAATTTCCTGTTTGTTTATAAATTGCTACCGATTCAATTGCTTCAAGAATTTCATTACAAAAATCTAGTTTGACGACCTCGCCTTGTAAATCGGAAGCACCGTAATAAAATTCAACATTTCTCACGTTCCGCAAATTTCGCAGATACATCAAAGCAAAACTTGTGATTATCGGTTGATTTCTCAGACCGTGCGTAACGTCAAAAACCACATTGTTTCCACTTTTGATAAATTCTAAGAGCAATTCAAAGATTTTCTGTTGTGAATCAGGTTTTGAAGCAGTTCCAACAATTCGACAAAAGACTTCCGTGTTTTTGAGATTCCAAGTCAGAATTTTCTGCCATTTTTCTAAAGTTTCATTAGTTAATTTCGTCGCTGATTTAAAGTCAATTTCATCTCTTATCTGACTCCACAAGGCAAGATTTTCTTCGGCTTTGAGAATCTCGTCTTGCTTTTCTTGTGAAAACATCTCAATTAAATCGCACCAGATTGAATTCTCCGTTCCCATTATCAGCCAACGGTCAACTTTGCGATTCATATTTTTAAGGCGTTGAAGCAAAACCGAACCAAAAATCGAATTTTCCAATTCTTCTTCGGGAAATACATTTTCAGCCTTAAACTTATATTTGATTTTGGCATACTCCGTCATCGAAGTTCCTTGCCCTTCTCTCGGATTTTGCCCGATGCCGATAAAACTTACTAAGACAGTTGCCATTATTTCTCTCTTAATTTATTCTTCAATCCATCTTTTGGCTTCTACAAACCATTCCGCACCTTCTAAAAGACCATCATCTTTTTTACTGACCTTTCTTGCGGTATCTACAATTAAAGTTGCCGCTTCTCTCTTTAAGTCAGATTCAAGTCTTGATAGATCATCTCTCACGATTCCTTTTAACTTATTGCGACTTTCTTTTTCGTAATCAGCAATTGCCGCAAGTTTATTCTTAATGTTTTCAAGAAGTTTCAATTTATTGGCGGCTTTTTGTTCAGCAGAGATTTCAAGTTTTGTATCAGTTGTGTTGATAGAAGTAGTTGAAGGACTTTCAGAAATTATTTGACAGTTTTCCTCAAAAGGCTTTACATTCGCACGTCCATAACCACTTGAAGTTTTTGCTCCGACTCCTTCGGCTTTCAAAGCTAATTCAAGAATCTGAATTGCCAAATCAGTCATTTTCTTATTAAATGTCGCATCGCCAGAATTTGCCGAAACTGCCAACAAATATTGTCCTTGTGCGGAAAGCAAAGGAATCGGCACGGGACTATCCCAATCGGCGGGAGCAACACCGTCGCCTTGATAATATTTTTGATGATGAACGGTCAGAATATCAGCTTCAAGCGGATATTTGGGCTTATTTTTATAGCTGTTAGGCACATACAAAGCATCGTGAAAAATAATGTAACCGGCAGAATCTTGCGAACCGAACATCAATCTATGTGCTTCACCAATTTTTTTAGTTTCTTTTGTAACTTTATTCCAACCTTCGCCCATAAACCGATGTGCGTAGCTTGCCGCCAAACCTTTTAACGCACTTCCGGGAATATACGGAACGCCGTAAGTCCGATGTAGTGTAATTGAAGTTTCCAAAACGCTTTCCGCACCTAAACCGATAATCATTCGCCCACCGATTTCGATACATTGAGGAGTGTATTTCTCAAGCGATGGTTTCCAAATGTCGTTGAAGAAACTTTCGTAGATTTCGGGAACTTCAATGTTTGAAACTTGATTTACTAAATCCTGTTTAGCGGTGCTTTCCTGACCTTCGCTTTTTTGTTCGCGGATATACTTATTCAGCCAAAGGCTTGCATTAGTCGGACTATTCTCGAAGTCAAGTTCTCTTAAATTATTACGTCTTGATTCCATATTTCAATCTCCTAACTATCTAAAACAGAACTTGCAAATCGTTTATACCAGAGCAATGCAACCATTACTTGACGAGTTAAATGCAAATACTCTTGAAGACTTGTTGTTTCTCGACTATATTCAGGCAAACTTTGATTCTGTAGCTGTTCAATTTTGACAATTTTTTTCAGAGTTTCTGAAAGGTCTTTTAGTAATTGCTTTTGCGTTTCAGTGCCTCGTGCTTCTACAAAACTCAAGGCTTGGGCTAATCCGGCAGTTTGAACCAAAACAGGCAATTTATCAGCCATTGATTTATATTCGTCTTTATTTTGTTTGATTTCTTTTACGCGATTAAAAACATCTGCCGCGATTTCTTGATTACGAGTTTGCATTTGAACCTCCGTTATCAATAATCATTTGGCACAGTCCGCGTCCGACTGTCATACTTCCGCCAAGCTGAATCGGGTTTTTAGCTATTTCCACGATGTCCGAAATGTGATTGCCTTTGACCTGCAACAATAAACCGCTCAAAATTGTTTCGGTTGGCAAAGATTCTTCATACCACAAAGCACCTTTGACGGTTGTTTTCGTGTCATCATCCAACTTGTTTCGAGCAATAACTTCGGTTGCCGTTTCCGCTAAGAAGTTCATTACATCATCCGAAACAATGCAGAATCTTTGTTTGAAATATGTTTGCCAAGTTGAATTATCACGAAAGATTTTTTCGCCTAAAAATTTCGCCCAATCATCCGCATTAGTATTAGGTTGAACAGTCAAATCTAAATCTTCCAAGATAACTTGTGTATCGCTGTATCGGATTTCCGGATCTGATGAAATTATGCAAAACTCTTTCCCTTTTTCCTTTTTCAAAGGTGGAACTTCGGGCGGTTTTGAATCCTGCTTAGATTTTTCCAAACTCTCACAATCTCGCTTGAATCTTTCCAAAATATACGGCGACGTAACCCAAGCGAATGTTCCCAACAAACTGCGGACAGGCAAACACAAGAGTTTCTGATCGGTAAAGACAATCGAACCTGAATAAGCCGAATCGTTTTCAACCTTTTCGGGACCGAAAATTTTATCTCTTAAACCGTTCTCGTTTCCCAATTCATCACGCAGAGAACCTTTGAGAGTTGAGCCGGGCAAATACGGCAAATTAGTCGCTTTTTCGCGGGCAATCGGCAAATCAATCACGCCAACGCCTTGCCCCGTTCCGGCATGCAGGGGCGAAAGTGCGTGGATAAAGGTTAATGTAGATTTCATAATATTTTCCTCTTAAATTGTTTTCAAAAATGATTTTACTACGTCAATTTCAGTTTTACTCGCGTTATACATTGGACGGATATTTGCAATGTCAGCAACGTCTAATTTTGTTTGAACTGTTCCGTATCGTCCTTTCAAAATAACACCACCTAAAGGTTCTCGCGGAGTTTCCAACGCTAAACCAATTCCGACAGCACCATCAGAACAAGCGATAGGACGCAGAATTAAAGGACTTGAAAGTCTTTCAAAATCTTTTCCTTGAAGCGTCTGAGTTTGCGGATCACCATTTTTTTCATCTTGATTCTTGAACTTAAAAATAATTGGCAAACCTAATTGCCCTCGCGGAAATTTGTTTCCAACAGAATGAGTAGGCGTTCTATCTTTTGAATTCGTATCTCTCGGATTTACAGTTGCGTGTCTGCCTGTAATTCTTCTTATTGCGTCAGGCTCAGACCAATGACTTTCACCACGATAAACTCCTTCATTTCTCGGAGATTGTCTAAATCTATGTAATTTATCAACTATATTTTTCCAAACAATAATTGAGTTTTCCGTATTTCCCATCATTGACGGATTTGAATAAGCAAAATTATCTGTGGCATTTGAAAGATGTGGAACATTTACATTCCAAGTTCCTTGAGCAAGATGAATGCTCAAATTAGTTGCAATATAACTTTTCACTTCAATGCATTTCGGAGGATTTACTTCAACTTCATCAACTGACAAAAGTTGAATTGCTCCGAATCCTCGTCTAGTTCTTCCGCCAATTCCGCCAAAGGTTTCCCAAGCCCAGAGAGTTGCTTCAATATCTTTTTTTGCTGATTTTGGAACTGATATTTCAAGCGAAAATTCAACGCCTTTTTTTAATACATCGTTATTTTCTAAAGGGAAAACAGCGTATTTAGGAACATCATTATTTGATTTAGAAATATCATTTCCTTCTTTATCAATTTTTACAAAAACCTTGACTTTCGATGCTCCAAGTTTATTACCTTCTTTTTCCGAAGCGGACGTTCCAAAAATTTCGGCTTCTCTTTCGCTCATTTCCTTTATTGTGCCGACACCGCGAATTGCTCGCCACCAAAAGCGGAGTTGACCGCGAATTTCAGTTTCGCGGATGATTTTTACGGCATCGGCTTTTTTGGTTTCCGCACCGCCGCCGAAAAGTGGTGTGATGAGTTTATATTTACGAATTTGCTTGATGATGTTTTCATCGGCAATCGGTTCAACCTTTAATTCATTGACAAAAGCGTTTAATTCGTCAGATATTTTTCTTGCCATAATTACCTCAAATTTCGTGATATTCTCCGTCCCAATTTCCTAAAACTACCAAACCAAAACCATCGAGTTTGGTTTGGTCGCAATCACCGATATTTTTGAACCAAATTTGGTTAATAAAGTCTTCAACATCACCGTTTATTTCCAAAAAATAAACTGTTCCCGCAGGTGTCAGCCTTCGCGTCGGTTTAGGTCTTCGCAGTTTAAAATCCCAACCCGAAATTACTTGTGAACGATTGACCGCAACCGCTTTAACTTTTGCACCTAATTTTGTTTCATCGGGCAAAAAGCCGTTTTCAAAGTAAGCAGGTGTCAGCAAAATCAAACGACAATGACCACTTTGTTTTATGCCGTCAATAACTTTCGGTGGACATATCGGAAACTCGCAATCTTTTTTTGACCAGCGAACAACTCGCCTTTCACCACCAAGCGGAAATAAACCTTCATCTAAACCTTTGCTGTCGCTCAGTTGTAAAGCCAACCCCAACTGTTTGAACTTCAAGTCTTTTGAAGTCTTGTCCTTCATCGCAAATTCCAAACCACGAGTTTGAAAAAGCCCGCCGTCAGAATTTGCTTTTCGCCAATAGCCGTCTTTCCCTTTTTTCTTTTCCTCTTCATCAAAAATTCTGACGTGCGTTCTTTGGTCGGAAATTAAACCGCCGATTCCAAGTTGTTCATTTGTAATCTTGTCCGTTTTAGCTTCAATCAACCAATCTTTAAACTTTTCCCAATGCCAAAATTTAACTTCAGAACTTGGTTTGCCTTTTACGTCTGCCTCGATACCAAGCAAATGCAAATCATTTGGTAAATTTGACAAATATTCTTTTTTCAATGGCACAAGCGGAAAGAGATTGTTGTCGGTTTCATTTTCGGGTTTGATATAAAGCGAATCTGCCGGAGTTGGTGCAAAAAAGTTAAGATTTCCATCTTTTGTAATTTCTGCCAACAACGCTCCGAACATTTCAATTTTAAGAAGTTCTTTTATTGAATCATCATCAAATTTTTTCCAACAATTCTTCGCGTTTTCCAAACCAATTCTCGTTCTCACGCTTCCGATTAAAGTTGACGGAAACGGAAAATCCAAAGACTTCGCCCGCGAACCTGCGGTGGCATTGAAAGGTCTGCCATCGCGGACAATCAGCGAATCGTGCGGCTCAATTAACCAAGTTTCTTTGCTCATTTTTTATTTTCCCTCCGCTAAATCTTCGGCATCAGCAAATATTTTGGCAATCATCAATTCATCGGCTAAAACCGCAATGCTGTCTTCGTCAGGTTGTTTTGACTTTTCAATTTGTCTGATATATTTCTCTAATTCTGCGATAGTTGAATCATCAATTGCACTTTCGCCAAAATCTTTTTTCTTGCGTTTCAAGATTCGTTTAGCTTCTTTTTCTTTAGCTTCAGTCAGATTTTTTCGTAATGCTTCGGGTGCATTTTCGGGAATCTCCAAACGATACGCCAAATCTCGAAGTTCATAAGCCGCACCATCGGGAATTGCATTTTCACGATGCCATTTGATAAAAGTTTGCAATCTCTTATCAAGCGTTCCCCAAGTTCCTTTGGCGATTCTCGAAGCACCGCTACGTTTATCAACCACGACCGCCAAAGCATTTTTACCATCAACACTTTTTGCAGCTTTTTCTGCTTTTCGGACTAATTCCAAAGCATCTTCAAGCGGTTCGAGATGATGCACAACTGCAATTCCAACCGAAAGTGTTGGAGTCTTCTTTTCGCCTTTTTCTTCAAATTCAAATTTTTCAAGTTTTGATTTGAAATCTTTCGCTAATTTGTCCGCATAATCCAAAACCTTATGAAGTCCGACAAATGCCAAAACATCATCGCCGCCTGCATAAATCAATGAACCTTGTCCTTTATTTTCAATTATTTCTCTCACGCTTCCGGCAAAATCGCTGAGTTTTCCCGATAATTTTTGATGATTATCTTTTGAATCTTGCTCATCAATAGCCTTTCCCATAAAATCGCCGTCTGCCAAAACCAAAGCGTAATAAGGCAAAGGTTCTTTATTTTTTCCTAATACTTCATCAAGGAATTTTCTTAGCTCAGTTTTTGCAGATTTCAGTTTGTCCTCGCTATCAAAAAACTCGCTTAACCTTTCGGCAAATAAAAGATGTCCGTCATATTCACCAAAAACTTCGTGCTTAAGATTTTTCGGTACTCGTCCAACAATTTTGTAAAGGTCTTCATGGGCAATTTCATTTAATAAACCCGAAATATTTTCTTTATAAATTTTCGTTGATTCGTAAGATTTTTGCTTTTTCAATCTTTCTAACAATGGCAGACTTGCAACGTGTGAGGTGCTAAAAAAACGATCTTGAAAATCTTCCTCTGACTTTTCGGTTTTCTTTTCCACTTTGCCGTGTCGTTTCAACAAACCAACGCCACAAAGCCTTTCGCCTTCTTTCACTCCTAATCTGACTCTCAATTTACTCTTGGATTTTTTGAACTCATCGTAAGCCTTTTCTAAAATTACTGATTCGCGTTGACCATCAAGCGAAGATTTTGGCACATTATCGCCCCAATTATTTTCTTTACCAGAATTGTTGAGATTAACTTGGTTAAAATTTCTTGTTGCTTTTCTCGCCGAAAAGATTTTCTCAACTTTATCTCTGTCTAATTTGTATTTATCCGAATCTGAATGTTTAACCGCTGTCCAAAAAAATTCAACAACATCAGAAACTTGAAGTTGAGCTTTATCTAAGTCAATAATTTGTTTGGGTAAATTACCAAAACCTTTAAATGCTTTATTTGTGATTGCTGTTAGTCTTTCATCAATCCCTTCTTTTACTTTTTTGCCAACGATTTCAGGATGTTCCGAAATTTCCGCCAAAATTTTATTGACAACATTAAAGTCCGAACTTTCTTCCAAATCATTATCTTTAGTAATTTTCGGAAAAATAAGCTCGCCGTTTTGCTCAACGATAGATTTAGCCGCCGCTTTTGACAATTCGCTCAAAAGCCACGAGCCGAACCATAGATCGCGGCTGCGGCGGGCGGATGCGATAAAATCCTGGACTGGTCCGATGGCAATTGAGATTAAATATTTTTGTTCATCCATACAATTATTTGGGGAGAAGACGAGAGTCTTCTGAGTAAAAGGTTACGAGTTTCGAGTTTCGCCTTCTTTTTATCACACTTTTTTCAAAATGCAAAGAAATTTATTTTCCGCCAAAATCGTCAGCATTTCTTTTCTGCAAACTTTGAAAGATTTGAGCGGCAATCGGGGCGGCGATTTTTCCGCCGGAAAAGCCTCTGTCCAGCTCTAAATTAATTTCGTTATTTGGTAATCCGACCCAGACACCGACTACAATTTTTGGGGTTACTGCGAAAAACCACAGATCAGCCACCATGCCGGAGCCGGTTTTGCCTGATATTTCAGAATTTTTTGGCAAATTAGCATCACGTTTGAAATTTGGTGCGGTTCCGATTTCGCTCAGGACGAGTTTCATCATTTCGTTGGTTCTGGTGGCGCTTTCGCTAGTTGCAACTCTTTCAGGTTTGGTTTTGGCAAAGGTAAATTTCTTGTCATTTTGGACAAAGAAAAGGTTTGGAGTAGCTTTGACCCAGATACCCTGGTTGCTGAATACCGAAAATGCCGAGACCAGATCAAGCAGGGAAGTCTCTGACCCTTTTGAGCCGCCGATGGCCGACATTCCGCTGATTTCGGGCGTGGAGTTCGTCAGTTTTCCAACGAATTCGACTGCTTTTTCAACTCCAACCGATTCTGCCGCCGTGACTGCGTGAAAATTGTAACTCTTTGCTAATCCGATACTTGCGGTTGATTTTACGCCGACATTATTTTTCGGGCGAAAGCTGACTGAATCAGTTTCAGGATTGATGATAGTTTCGGGAGTAAATGGTTTGCCGTTCCAAATTCCTTGTAGATTTGCCAACAAATAATAAAACGGTTTGATGGAACTTGCAGGTGAGCGTTTGGTCAAGGCAAAGTTCATCTCTAGCGAGTTGCCGCCAAACATTGCCAATATTTCGCCTGTTTCGGCTTTCATTGCAACCAGCGAAACTTGCGGTTTA
>JANOEF010000087.1:0-1795 GCA_031413075.1 Acidobacteriota bacterium
CCGCCCTTCCTCACCTGTCATTTGTGTGAGTTGGTCTTTTGCCTCTTTTACTTGAGTTCAAGCTGAAGATTGACCACTCAACTAAAAGAAATTGGCAGTCGGGAAGGGTGGTTCTACGCCCGCTTTTCTCAGGCTGAGTCACACTTTTAATTACACCCCACAGTTGATAAGAATTTGATTCCTGTTAAAATTTATTGAGTTTATGAAAAATGAGAAGCCGTTGGTGCTTGATCTAATTGAAGTTGGGGCGAACGATGTGGCCCTGGTCGGCGGAAAATGTTCGTCTTTGGGCGAGCTTTTCCGCGAATTGCATGCAAACGGCGTTCGTGCGGTTGATGGATTTACGACCACGAGTTTTGCGTACGAGGCTCTTTTGGGAACTGATAATTTACGTAAAAGATTGATTAAATTATTGAAAGGTTTAGACGTTAATGATTTGGACGAACTGGCGCGAGTTGGAGCAGAAGCCCGCCGATTGATGCTCGAAACCCCATTTCCACCCGAGGCGGAAAAAGCGATAATTGAATCTTATCACCGGCTTGGAGAAAGAAGCGGAAAGCGAAATCCAGAAGTTGCAGTGCGTTCCTCCGCCACGGCCGAGGATTTGCCGGACGCTTCATTTGCCGGACAACAAGATACGATTTTGAATGTCAAAGGCGAGTCCGCGCTCATCGAAGCCTGCAAGGTTTGTTACGCCTCGCTCTGGACGGATCGCGCCATTTCGTATCGTACCGCCAAAGGTTTTGACCATTTCGACGTGGCGCTCTCCATCGGAATTCAGCCGATGGTGCGATCTGACGGGGCGTGTTCAGGTGTGATGTTCACGATTGACACCGAAAGCGGTTTTCGGGATGCGGTCGTCATCAACGGTGCCTGGGGATTAGGCGAAGCGGTCGTTCAGGGAATGGCGACGCCTGACGAGTGGATCATTCACAAACCGACTTTGAAACTCGGATTTCGACCGATTGTCATGCGAAAACTCGGCGTCAAAGAAGTCAAAATAGTTTTCGCGGATGACGGCACCGGAACGCAAGTTAGAGATGTCGTTGATTCACAACGAAACCGATATTGCTTATCAGGTTATGAAGTTTTGCAGCTTGCCAAATGGGCCTGTCAAATCGAAGACCATTATTCAAAGCTCGCCGGAAAACATCAGCCGATGGATATTGAATGGGCCAAGGACGGCATCACCGGCGAACTTTTTTATTTTGCAAGCCCGACCTGAAACGGTTCAATCACAAAAGGAAGGAAATTTTGTCGAAAATTATCGCTTGACGGGTATCCACGGTGCGCCGCTGGTGACGGGGGTGGCGGTCGGCGAAAGAATCGGACATGGCAAAGCCCACGTTTTGCTTGATGCCGGCAAATTAACCAGTTTCAAAGAAGGCGAAGTTCTGGTGACAACAATGACCGATCCGGCGTGGGAGCCGATTATGAAACGGGCTTCGGCGATTGTCACTGATCGAGGCGGCAGGACTTGTCACAGCGCAATTATTAGCCGCGAACTAGGAATTCCCTGCATTGTCGGTTCAGGAAATGCCACCGAAATTTTGCGTTCGGGAACGGATGTGACTGTTTCCTGTGCCGAGGGCGACAGAGGAAATATCTATTACGGCAAGGTTGATTTTGTGGTCGAAAAGCACGAAATTACCGATACTGAACGTCCGAAAACCCAAGTTATGATGAACCGCCTTGTCTTCCGCTTTCACCGCCAGCCAGGCCCGCAAATACGGCGACTCGATCTGGTCGCCGCGTTTCACCAGCTCTGCGGGTGTTAGAAGGGGCTTCGTGTTCT
>JANOEF010000088.1:0-1638 GCA_031413075.1 Acidobacteriota bacterium
GTGATTGTTTTTATCATCGTAGTGGTAATCAGCACTTTGGGTAATATATTGGGGATCACGAAAAGTTAACAGCAATTTGCGGGAAGCATTTTGTTACCTAAAGTAACCTTAAAAAAACAGGTTTTCGCGGTAGCAAGATTATATTGATAGAAGCCTTTGTAATTAAACTGTAATTGATAAATACTTAAGGGGATTGCTCCTAAATAACTGATCTTGAACGAATTGAAGAAATAAAAAAATGATTGGTTTTAAACTAACGCCGGTTGTTTTTGTCTGATGGGAATTTTAGCGCGATTTCATTTAATATCACACAAAATCAAAAGAACTTTGTTAGATAATCCGGTTTCCAGATAATTTTAACTTCTAAAGATGACAGGAAATATAAAAGAAAATGATATATCGATCGAAAACTGGGAACAGTTTGCTTTGACATTTGATGGTTATTTGCATTGCGGCGGCAAACTAATTTGTGGTGAACTGGCAAACGAAACAGTGATTACATTTCATGAGACGGGTGAACTGCCCAATTTATCGTTGGCCGATCTTCGAGCACGCCTTTTTTTTGAACAAAGACGAGCGCATTGGCTTGATGATGACGATTTCGAATTAGATGAGAAATATATCAATGCATTACTGGATACCATCCGTCAGAAAGTTTATGAAAATCAGCAATAATTACCACCAATCAAGTTCATTGATTGGTTTCTTAAAAATAACCGTAATTTTGGCTCACGGTAAATCCGTTTTGGATAGCAAAGGATTGAATGCTTTTTCCAATATCGTCGAATAATGGTCCAACTATTATTTAACCTTTATTTCGCTTTCAAATCTGGATTGTTTGTCTGGGACAGTAGTTGTTGAAATTTTTGTCCTTAGACTTTTTATTTCATTGCCTTGTCGAATAAGTTCCGTATCTTCATAAAGCAGATTAAATGTAGAATTATATTTCTTTATACCATTGACTTCATTTGAAAATGAATCAGGGTTATTGACCCCAGAGTTAGCATTTTTTTGAATCCCTACTTCATATCCGTGCAAATAAATAATAAATGTTGGCGCGCGTGCATTATATAAAATCAAAAAATCATCCGGCCATCGCTGTTTGGAAGGTAGCTTTGAATCTATGGTTTGACCTGATATTTACCAAACAACAACCGCCAATTTCGAATCATAATTGGCTCTCCCGTTCAGTTTCTCCGAAATACGAATAGATAACCGTTTATTGGGTTTAAGGCAAAATCCAAAGTTCCGCCCAGCCGTAGGTTTTGACGTAAAATGTTTTGAGTCTTTTTCGGACAATCCTTTTTTTTGTAAGATAACTTAAAATCTCCCGTTCCTTTTGACGGAATTCAGCTTTTGAGAGCAGCAAAATGAAGATGTTACCGCGGCTTTTCGGATTGTCTTTGAGAGTTTGGGCATAGCCTTCGAGGTCTAATTCATTATTATTTCCGCATCCAGCAATGCCGTCGTAGTATTCGCTGCTGAAAATATATGGCGCATTCGGATTAGTGATTACTTTTTCAGATTTAGAGATTCCTTCACTCAATTCAGTCTGAGTAACTTCCGGCGGATCGGCTCCAGGCGGAACCAGCCATAATTCGATTTCAGCCTTTTCGCCGCTCCCATCACCTTTGAGGA
>JANOEF010000089.1:0-4558 GCA_031413075.1 Acidobacteriota bacterium
CATCATTATCATTTTTCCAAACATTCCGCCACCGCCACGTTTTTGGGTGACATTGGCGTAGAAAATATAGTCGCAACCCTTTTCTTTACATTCATTTTCAGGAAAATCGGTGTCCAGCGCAAACGCCTCGACATTTTCCGACTTGAGCGATTCGAGCAATGAATCCCTCGTTGCCGAAGCAATATCATCACCCGAATTCGGGTCTTTTTTGCTTTCTGGCGTAGTAACTTTCGGTTTGGCAATTCCAACTCGAATAATTCCGGTTTTCTTTTCGGTGAGAGATGGTTTTTCGATTCCGGCAGAGGGAAGTGAAAAAGTTGGCGATGGATTGCTGGAAGGAACTGTTGATTGCGGTATCTCATTGGTTTGAGCGGATGTGTCATCCGGCGAATCGTCTTCAACTTCCTTGAGCGTGTTGGCGGCTTGATAATTGGTCGGCGGCTCAAATAATGAATCGGCAATCGGAGTTTTCAAAATTTCCGTCGCTTCTTCTTCAATAATCATCGTCATTCTTTGCATCGTCATTTTCTTAACTTCTTTCAAGGCGATGCCGGTAATTGAGCCTTTTATTTGAAAATCCACGTCATCAAAACAATTTTTATCCATTTGAAATTCACGGATATTTCGTTTCATCGGGCAGGAAAATTCAGGCACATCGGCATACCAGCCTTCAATCTCAATCTTCATCGTTTCTTTCAGACAAGCATTTTTAGAAGGTGTGAAAGTGATAGTTTCCTTCAAATGTTTGGCATCAAAGCCGAATAATTTGGCGCGTTCGCCCGTATCGGTGACGCTTCCGGTGACAGTCACATAACCGCCTTTGCTAGAGTTTTTCATGCTTGCCGAGGTTGGGGGTGAAAGGGGATCAACGTAAAACTTTTTCTTTTTGCTACTAAATTGCAATTGGCGTTGTTTATCGCATTGGATAATCAAAGTTTGGGTGACTGTTTCTTTGCCGCCGGAAAACTTTTGCCCTTCATACTTGGTATCAGTCCGCATCCGTGCGCCTTTGATATAAACCGTTGATTTACGATTATTTAAAGCATCCAACGGATTCTTCATTCCGCCCGGCATTTCAGGCATTGCTTCCATTCCGGGAATCTTCATCGAAGTCTTCTTCTTGATCGTCAATTCGGTTTGGGCAAAATTTGTTGCAACGTAAAGCATTAAAACCATCAGACTTAGAACTAATTTGAATTTCATAAACCCTCCTCAAGTATAGAAAATGCAGAAACTTGCACGGAGTAAGTGGGTCATCGTGGTGGCGCCCTTCCTTCGTATGGGCTTCTGCAATTTTTTTAATTTCCAAAAAACTTTTTCTGTCCATTACGCGCAAATGAGAGTAGAATTAGTCCAAAGTTTTTTTATGAGTGAAATCACTAAACTTTTGGAAGATTACACCAACGGCAACCGTCAAGTTTTGGACAAACTTTTGCCGCTTGTTTATGCCGAATTGCGGCGATTAGCCCACAGTTATTTACGCGATGAACGCCAGGATTTAACTCTCCAAACTACGGCGCTTGTCCACGAAGCCTATTTAAAATTGATTGACCAACACTCGGTTAATTTTCAAAACCGGGCCCAATTTTTTGCGCTGTCTGCCCAAGCCATGCGCCGGATTCTGCTCGACAACGCCCGCCGACACACCGCCGAAAAACGTGGGAGCGGGGAAAAGGTTTTTCTGGAAGATATTGGCGATATTGCAATTAAAGCAAATCAGGATTTAATCGAATTGGATTTGGCTCTGCAAGAACTCGAAGAATTTGACGCACAACAATCGAAAATTATTGAACTTCGATATTTCGGTGGATTAACTATCACAGAAACTGCCGAAGTATTGAAAATTTCCGATTCCACCGTCAAACGGGAATGGACAATGGCGCGGGCATGGCTCTATGAAAAATTGAAGGGTGAAAGTTTTGAGTCCCCGTTTTAGCCTGCCACCGCTGCGCTTCGCTGGCGGTTTAGCCGTTTGAAGACGGGACTCAAAACTTTTTGAACTAATGTTTTGAGTTTTTGCGCGTAATGAACAGGTCAAACTATGGATTCTCTGAAATGGCAACAAATAAAGGAAATTTTTAACGCAACAATTGATTTGCCCGAAAATGAGCGTGTGGCATTTTTGGAAAATTACGACGAAAGCGTTGTTGAAAGAGTCCGAAAACTTCTAAACGCCGATGAAAATGCCGCTCATTTTATTGTTGAACCTGCTTTTATTGAAGTCGGTTTTACCGAAAAAGAAGAGACGGATTTTTACCTCGGCAAACAGATTGACGATTACAAAATACTTGAAGAAATCGGGCGCGGCGGAATGGGAACGGTTTATCTGGCTTCGCGGGCAGACAAAACTTTTGATAAAAAAGTAGCGCTAAAATTGATAAAACGCGGGATGGACACTAACGCGGTTCTCAAGCGTTTTGTGCTGGAACGCAAAATTCTCGCCCAACTTGAGCATCCATACATTGCAAGTTTGATTGACGGCGGTTCGACAACCGATGGATTACCGTATTTGGTGATGGAATATATCGAAGGCGAGCCGATTACAAAATTTTGCGACTGGCATCAATTTTCAATCGCAGAACGCCTCGAATTATTTCGCAAAGTTTGTGCCGCGGTCGCCTCCGCACATCAAAATCTAGTCGTTCACCGCGACATAAAACCTTCAAATATTTTAGTTACCAAAGATGGAACGCCCAAATTGTTGGATTTCGGAATCGCTAAATTACTTCATCCCGATTGGTCATTGGATACGGCGGAAGCGACCGCCACAATGTTTCGGATAATGACTCCCGAATATGCTTCGCCCGAACAAATTCGTGGGCTTCCGATAACAACTTCAAGCGATGTGTATTCGCTTGGCGTGGTGCTTTATGAACTGCTGACGGGCGAAAGACCTTACAAAATCGAAAGCCGTCTGCCCGAAGAAGTCGCGCAGATTGTTCTGACGGAAGAACCGTTGAAACCAAGTGACGCGGGGACAGGGAGACGCGGAGACGCGGAGACTTATCCGCAATTCCAAATCCCAAATCCGCAATCGCTCCGTGGTGATTTGGATAACATTATCCTCAAAGCCTTACGCAAAGAGCCTCAAAGACGTTATCAATCGGTGCAGGAATTTTCCGAAGATATTCGCCGGCATCTCGCAGGTTTGCCCGTGATGGCTACGGCTGACACGACTTTTTACCGTATTGAAAAATTTGTCAACCGTCATCGGGCTGGAGTTTTTGCAGGCGGGTTAATCTTTTTCACCCTTTTGATTGCAACGGCAGTTACGGCTTGGCAATCCATTGTAGCCCGTCGCGAACAAACCAAAGCTGAACAGCGATTTCGCGAAGTCCGCCAACTTGCTAACACCGTTTTGTTTGAATACCACGACGGAATTGCAAAATTGCCGGGTTCTACTCCGATACGTGAAAAAATGGTTAAGGATGCGCTTCGTTATCTTGATAATTTAGCAGCGGAAAATATCGCGGAAACTTCATTGCAAAGCGAACTGGCGACGGCTTATTTCAAAGTCGGCGAAGTTCAGGGCGCCCCGGCAAAATCGAGTCTCGGCGATTACGGCGGCGGTTTGGAAAGTTTTCGGAAATCGCTCGTTATCCGTCAAAAAATATTCGAAAAAGATTCGAACAACGAGCAGATCAAACTCGATTTATCACGCAGTTATCAAATGATCGGGCATCTTTCGCAAGTCACGGACAATTTGCCCGCCGCACTCGAAAATTACGGCAAAGCGTTTGACATTTTAGATTCGATGCCGACGGCAAAACGCGATTTAGCAACTTTGCACACGCGGTTTGCAACTGCTTTGGCAATGAGCGGCAAACTGCCCGAAGCAATCGAAAATTTTCGTCAGAGTCATTCCATCATCAGTGAACTTATTACTCAAAATCCGAATGACCGCGAACTCAAACGCGATTTAGGGAAGAACAGCGTTTTGCTTGGCGACGCGCTCGAAGAAGACGGCAAGCTCAATGAAGCATTGGAAACACAGCGCACTGCTTTTGCGACTTTACAGCCGCTGGTGACGGAAAACGACACCGATTCGCAACGCGCCGCGATGTCGGCTTTCGGGCGCATCGGCGATGTTTTGTTTAAGTTGGGAAAATACCGTGAGGCTTTGGAAATTCAGCAAAAATCGCTCGCGGCGGACAAAAAAACTTTGTCGCTCGACCCGAACAATGCGCTGGCACGGCGCGATGTGCAGGTTGATTTTCACAAAATCGCCCGCAATTATTCGGAACTCGGACAGATGAACGAAGCAATTTCAAATCAGCGTAAATGTATCGAAATTTGTGAAAAAGCGGTTGCCGCCAATCCCGAAAGTAGTGAATCGCGCGGCGATTTGGGAGTGGCTTTTTATTTTCTCGCCGAAATGTATGAAAAAGCCGGAAACTTACGCGAGGCTCTGAATTTTTACCGCAAAACCATAGAAATCGAACAAACCAACGCCAAAGCAGACCATGCCA
The DNA here is from genome assembly GCA_031413075.1 of Acidobacteriota bacterium. Lineage (GTDB taxonomy): Bacteria > Acidobacteriota > Blastocatellia > Pyrinomonadales > Pyrinomonadaceae > JAIBCC01. The sequence continues at coordinate 4,470 of JANOEF010000089.1, forward strand.
ACGCCTCAACCGCCGCCAATCTTAAGGAAGACTATCTAAAAATCGGCAGTGTCTAGCTAAAATTAGTCAATCGGGCAGAAGCTTTGGAC
>JANOEF010000090.1:0-2130 GCA_031413075.1 Acidobacteriota bacterium
CTCGTGATTGGCGAATCATTGTGGGACAATCTGGCCACCCCGAAATCCGCAATCTTGACAATTTTTTTATCAGCCGTGAGCAACAGGTTTTGCGGTTTGATGTCGCGGTGAATGATTCCACGTTGATGAGCATGGACCAACCCGGCACAGGTTTGTTCAAGATAACTGAAAGCTTGATTTAAGCTCAAGCCCTCCTGTGAACGGAGTTTTGAGAGATCGCCGCCTGACAAATACTCTAGCACCAAATAATGAAATACCGTTCCGCGCAAATCCCGGGCTGTCCCATGTCCGAGCCGGCTGATGATATTCGGATGCCGCACCCGATCAAGCGCAATCGCCTCGTTTTGAAAGTTTTCAACTAATGTTTGTTCTAAATCTTCATCTAAATCATCTTGTAAAAATACATTCAGCGCTTTAATCACAACTGTTCCATGCGGTGATTGCGGAGCAGCCACTATATCGCGGGCCACATAAATTTCGGCATAGCTCCCGCGCCCCAATTCTGATTGGATGTCGTAACGCCCGTCAATCCGACAATTTTGTAGGGAAAGTTCCTTCATCTTATCTTTAACAAAATAAATGCTACACTAAACTGTTCAACTTAGCCACGAAAACGATACGTGAAAGTGAATCTTAAAGTTCAAAAATCAATCAAATCACTATTTACTAATCTCAATTTAAGTTTTACAATTCTCGAACAGAATGGCTGAAAAATTTCAAAAAGCAAAATCAGGTAAAGCCGATTGGTTCGTGCAGGGCATTTTGTCCAAAATCGGTGACATTTTTGATAAATTAACCGGTCGCGGTTGGCAAGACACGAGCAGTTTGGCCACCAGCGAACTATCGGAAAAACTGAAGCAGCTTCTGGATTCGGAAGTTAAGGATTTAGGTTCGAAAGGAAAATTTGTTCCGCACAACATCAAACTCAAAATGCAATGGAACAAGTTTTCGGCCGATTCCGATGATTCGATGAAAAAACTGGAATATGAGTTATTGACAGCTGCCATTGACCATATCAACGACCATCTTTATCACACCTACCAACCTTTAAAAATCGAAGTCAAGCCCGATTATTTTACCGAAGGAATCAAGTTTTTTGCCAGTTTCGGCAAATTTGACGCAGAAGAAAGAGAAGTTGAAATCAATGTTACTGTTCCGCAATTGAATGTTCAACAGCTGATTCCTGAACCGATTCAAATTGTGGAAGAAGGCGAGATTGTGATTGCTGATTTTACGGTTGGAGATAAACGAAAAGCGGTTGAACTTAAATTTGCTCCCGGTCGGCGAATGGCTGTTGGGAGAACAAAAGAGAACGATTTGTCAATAGATGACTCGAGCATCTCAAAAGTTCATGCCGCCCTGGTATTGAACTCTGAAAACCAATTGATGGTAGCAGACACCGGCTCCACCAATGGAACTTTTATTAACGGAAATCGTCTGGCATATGGGAGGGCATTTGTGATTGAGGCAAACGACAAAGTGAAATTTGGAACTGTCGAAGTATTTTTGCGCAGAGTTCCAAAAAAAGTCGAATTTGCGACTCAGGAACAATACGAAGTTGAAATACCAAAAACCGAAGCCTTTCACATCCCTCAACCGTCGGTGACCAACGCCCAGGCCCCGACCGAAAACTTTCAGAGTGGAAACTCGCCTCTCCAACCAACTCTGCCGCAAATTGTGCATCCGGCAATTCCGAAAGTTCCCGATCCTACTATTCAATCCATTCCTATTGAAATTCCTCCCATCGCAATAAAGGATTCACCTCATAAAATTCCGTCGGATCAACCGACAATCGCGGCTGAAGACTTTGTGCCGCAGCCCGTCGCGGGAAATACTGATTACGAAGTTAATTTGACCGAACCAAGAGTTAAATTAAATTTTGATGACGAGGAGAAAAAATAAATGAGTTTTTTAATACTTCTCTTACAATTTGATTGGAACAAATTGCGACCTGAAAATCTATTCGGGCAACAGGTTTTAGAACGGACTCCGGCCGGCTTAAGCCTCATTTATATGGCTGGTATCGGACTCCTGCTTTTGCTTTTGCTTTTATCATTCGTCAGAAATTTGCGTCCAAAATTTGCCTTCGAAACCGGTTTGCCCCGTGAGGTAAGCCGCAAACTGAGTCGG
>JANOEF010000091.1:0-4131 GCA_031413075.1 Acidobacteriota bacterium
ACTGGCGATCCAAACCATGATTTTACGCTCGCCCAATGATTTTGAAATTGAAAGTTTTGCCGAAATACTTTGCTCAATAAAACCGGACGAGGTTCAATTAAATTTGCCAAGCCGTCCGATTCCGTCAGAATATTTTATCGAAACCCGTGGAAACGAAGTTGAATATAACCATAAATTCAAGCAATTGAAATCAATTTCAAAGGAAGAATTAGAACAGGTTCGCAATCGTTTATCTAAATTGACTCATTTACAGATCGTTACCCGGTAAGTCTTGAGGCTGGTGGGAATCGCTACTACTAAAGCCAAACTGAATAAAAATGCACAACATTGACATTGATTTAATCGAGATGACGCTCGACGTCCTCAAATACGCCATCGGACGGATTTCCAACACTAATCCGGAACTCGGGTTTCCTAAAAAAGCTGAGGAGTTACAGGCTTTAGTTGGGGAAACAATTACTGCCAAAGGGATTGGCGGTGAAAAGGCTTTTCAGCTCTTTCGGGACGTTTTAATGAAAGCCAGCGTTTCAATTGACCATCCGAGGCATCTGGCATGTGTCCCGGCCTCCCCGACCCGGGCGGCCGTGATGTTTGATCTGGTGACATCGGCCGCGAGTGTTCACGGAGCATTTTGGTTAGAAGGCGCGGGATGTATATTTGCGGAAAATCAAACGATGAGTTGGCTCGTCGAATTAACCGGAATGCCGGAGGGGGCGTTCGGAGTATTTACCAGCGGCGGAACCGAAGCAAATCTTTCGGCCATTGTCACAGCCCGCGAAAATTGGCGGAGTCAGGACGAAAGCAAACGAAATCAACGAGGGATCATTATGGCGGCTATTTCGGCCCATTCGTCAATCAAATCAATGGCGCGAGTGATTGATGCGGACGTTTTGCTGATTCCCACCGAAGACCGATTTGAAGGAAAACAATTATTAGAAACCCTCGGCAGTTTGAGTTCTGATATGCGGGAGAGGGTTTTTGCCGTAATTGCCACCGGCGGAACGACCAATGCCGGAATAATTGACGATTTATCGGGTTTAGCAGAATCTTGCCGGAAGGAAAATCTGTGGTTTCATGTTGATGCGGCCTATGGCGGCGGAGCCCTCGCCGCCCGCTCTGTCCGACCACTTTTTAACGGGATTGAAAAGGCTGACAGCGTGACCATTGATCCGCACAAATGGTTGTTTTCGCCGTATGACTGCGGAGCCATAATTTATAAAAATCCCGAATTGGCCAAAGCCGCCCACGCTCAGGAAGGTTCATATTTGGACATTTTTTCAGACGAAGGGGCGCAAGGATTTAATCCATCAGACTATCAAATTCAACTAACCCGACGGGTTCGTGGGCTTCCGCTCTGGTTTTCGTTAGCGATGCACGGCACCGAGCGTTACGAACAAGCAATTGAGCGGGGCATCGAACTGGCACAAAATGCGGGAAAAATGATCAGGCAGAGCAAACACACTCAGTTGGTCAGGGAGCCGAGTTTGTCCTGCGTTTTGTTCAGACGTTTGGGATGGTCGCCGGAAGATTATCGAAATTGGACTTACAAAAATCATAAATCGGGTTTCGCCTTGGTTGCTCCAACCAAAGTGAGAAACGAAAACGACTTTGAAACGGTGGCGCGGTTTTGTTTTATTAATCCGGACACCACCGAAAAAGATATCCACGATATTTTGGAGACCATGGTTTAGTTGGAAAAATCTGATTAAGCCTCACCGCATTCGAAAAAATCTTCACCCATTTCGCCTAAAACAGGTAATATTTGTCTGACTTTTTTGTCTTTATCACAACCGACTCTTTTCAAAAGTGCGGCGCTCGACAAAGCAAGATATTCTATCCCGGATGCAGCTAGTGATTTTGTGATTTGTTCAGTCATTTTGGCCAAATGGTCGCTGTTAAATTTCTCAGCTGTGGCCGCCGTAATCTCTGCACTCTCCAGATCCTGACATTCCCTTGCAAAGGCTTCTTTTAATTTGAGATAGGCCATAAACCCGGTTTCAACGGCAATATGGTCAGGGACTTCACTGGTTTTCGGCTGATAAGAAAAAGCACTGTAAAAAGCCGAAAGTTCCGACAATAAATAACCGGGCTGAACCCAGCTTCGATAAGTGACTTCGCGAGCCGGAGCTGGTCCGCCTGGACCAAAAATCGAATGATAAAGCCCCTCACTCGCTTCGGTTTTGGCAAATTCGGCGGCAGTTTTTAATTGTGAATCGGTAATTTCATTCGCTAAATTTTTGACTTGGATTTGCCAATCAGCAACCGGACATTCAAAAAAGAGACTGATCAGCCGCCATTCAGCCGCTTCGCGGAGTAAATTCGTGGCTTGGGATTTAGTTTTCATATCTTCCTCATCGTCATCAGTGTTGACTATTTCATGGTTAAATTAATCCAACCGGTTCGCATTTTTCGAGCTCCGGTTTCACCTTTTGAGCCTTCCCAAATGGCAAAGGCAATTTGTGATGGTTTTTCTTTGGTAAAGCCATCGGGCAGCGGTCGTGAAATAACTACTGCCCAGCCTGTTGCAGTTCTGACGCCTTTGCCTTTGGAGAAGGTTTGCGGGCTTGGAGTGATGGTGCCGGGACCTTCGGCAATTAAATCTTCGACGGGTTGCTGGCGCGGTCCTTGACGGTTGTTGCCCAGCGACCGGGCCGGAGCATAGCGCAAAGCAACTTCTTTTTGGGTATCGGGGTTATTTTCCAGCGATTTCGCGTTAAACGGATAATGGTCAGGTTTCGAGTTTGGATAAATGCTGGTAATTTCATCGGCCCGGCCGTCAACAATCGCTTGCCAATCGGCGCGCCAGAAAGACATTTGGACGGTTTTACCCGTTTCGCCCATTTGCGGAGCCGGGACTGATTCCATAATCTTGACCGGAATCTGAACGGCGCAACCATCAATAAAATTATGCGGTTTAGCCATATCGTTGTTAGTTTCGTCAATCCATTCGATCCGAAAAGCAATTTCCGTTCCGTTGGTGATGGATTTTACTTGAACTTCCTGAGTGGTGATTTCCATCTGACGCGGCTCGACCAAATCCTGCAAAACCAATTTAGATAAATGAGTTGGCGCAGTGTCCCAAGCTCCATCGTTTGCTTCGAGCGAAATTTTTTCGGCGGAAACAACTTGGACATCCGGGGTTGAGACAATCGCTCTTCGGCAGGATGGGAACAGGAGAAAAACTATGCTAATTGAGAGAAAAATTAATTTTTTCATAAAAACCTCATTCGATTGGGGATTTTGGATTTCGGATTTGGGATATGTTTCATTGAAAATCCGCAATCCGCATTCCCCAATCCAAAATCATTAGGGGCAATTCGTTCGCGTGATCTGATACAGCTTATCCACTGCGGGGCGAATATGGATGGGTTCTTTCATTGGCACATCAACCAGTTCTTGGCCATTAGCGTCCAGACCGATCACTTTGTCTCCGACCCGTTTCCAGCGTTCCATGACCATTTCGCTCGATCCGAAAAGCCCTAACAACCCGGTCAGATCATCGTCCTTATTGGCGGAGGCTTCACGGTAGGTTTTGATGGCTGCGTCAACGCCGGGGCCAAACATCTGTTTGGTAAATGATGTCGGAACGTGGATCGGCGGAATGTAATAGACGTTTGGCTCTAATCCAAACTGCGGAAAGAGCGGCAGCGCGACTTTTTTGAGATGCACCAAATAATCAATCGGATTTTCCGGATTGGCTTTATCGGGCGTATTGATGTAACCTGCCATGCGAATTTTGCCGATACAATTGACGAAACATTGCGGCTGGATGCCCATTTCCATTTTCGGGTAACAAGCGATACATTTTTCCGAGGTTCCGGTCATCGTATTAAAAAAAACCTTTTTATAAGGGCAGCCGCGAACGCATTCCTGATAGCCCCGGCAACGCTCCTGGTCAACTAAAACGATGCCGTCTTCGGGTCGTTTGTAAATTGAGCCACGCGGACACGAAGCCAAACAACCCGGATAGGTGCAGTGATTGCAGATTCGCGCCAGATAATAGAACCAGGCCATATCGTGTGTTTCAAAGAGGCTCGCGCCGCCTTCGATACCGCCCGCGCAATCGTCTTCGCCGACATTCGGATAGGCATAATCTTCGTCCTCGGGTCGCCATCCCATGACGCGTTCGCC
>JANOEF010000092.1:0-3254 GCA_031413075.1 Acidobacteriota bacterium
TGTCCGCGAATTTTTATCAAACGGGATGATTATACGGGAACGGGTTTTGGGAGTAATAAACTGCGAAAATTGGATTACGCGATTGCTTTTGAACTTGAAAAAGGAACAAAGACAATCCTTACGATCGCGGGCGAAAAATCGAATCACGCCCGAGTCACGGCAGCGGTTTGTGCCAAATTTGGACTGCGGTGCATTTTGGTTTTGAACCGGGCGGAAAAAGATTTGATCCCCGACGGCCTGATTTGTGCCTCGCGTTATCTTTACGAACTTTTCGGAGCGGAAATTCATTGGGTAGATTCACGCGAAGAGCGAGAACCGAAAGCGTTGGAGATTTTGGAAAAACTGCAAAGTTCAGGTCAAAAAGCCGCCTACATTCCGCTGGGGGTCTCGGTTCCGCTCGGCGCGCTGGGTTTTGTCAACGCGATAAATGAAGTGAAAACGCAATTTGACGGACTTGGCACCCAACCTAATTACATTTTTCACGCCGGAACTTCAGGCGGTACACAAGCCGGAATTATCGCCGGCTGTCAACTTTTCGGTTGGGAAAAAACTGAGGTTGTGGCAGTCAGCCCGGACGATTCAGCCAAAGAAATCAGCCACAGAGTTGCACAAATCACCGACGGAATTTATCATCTTTTGGGAAAGTCAAATTTAACTATTTCACCTTCGGATATCACGGTTTTGGACGAATTTATTGGCGCAGGTTACGGCATCGAAACCGAAGAAGCCCGCCGGGCTACCTGTCTCTTGGCGAAAACTGAAGGCATCATTCTCGATTTTATCTATACCGCCAAAGCAATGGCGGCACTGCTCGATTGGATCGAAAAAGAAACATTAACTGCCACGGATAATATACTTTTTTGGCATACCGGCGGACAATTAGCCTGGTTTTATGCGAAACGACCCAATGGAGAAAAAGGTTAAGCAAAAATATGAAACAAAAACTATTTCCGGTGATTCTGATTATTGTCTTAAATCTGAGCGTTTTCGCCCAAAACTTCAGTTTGGAGCAAATCAAAGGCTATCCGTTTCCAACCGGATTAACTTCTGCGGCAAATACTCCGCGAATTGCCTGGGTTTTCAATGAGCGCGGGGTGCGGAATATCTATGTTGCCGAAGCACCTGATTGGACGGCGGTAAAATTGACCAATTTCACCAAAGATGATGGGCAGGAATTAGTTGATTTAGAAGTGTCGGCGGACGGCAAATACGTCGTTTTCGTGCGCGGCGGTTCTGATGGAAATTGGTCGGATGTCCCGCCGATCCCCGATTCGATGCCGGGGGGCGCGAAAATGCAGATTTTGAGCGTGCCGTTTGCAGGCGGGGAGCCGAAAGTTTTAGCCGAAGCAAATGGGCCGGCGATTTCGCCCAATAACGATAAAATCGCTTTTGAAAAGGACGGCTCAATTTTTGTTGCGCCGATTGACGGTTCATCTGCGGCAAAAAGGCTTTTTTCTGCTCGCGGCAGTAACGGTTCGCCCGAATGGTCGCCGGACGGAAAGCGCCTCGCTTTTGTTTCTCGGCGCAATGAGCATTCATTCATTGGTGTTTATACTGATGATTCAACGCCGATGCTGTGGCTGCAACCTTCGACGGGGCGCGATTTGAGTCCGCGCTGGTCGCCTGACGGAAAGCGAATTGTATTCGTGCGTCGTCCGGGCGCGGCGGGTGAGCCTGAGCCGGCCCTGAAATTCAGCATCAACCCCTGGTCAATCTGGACCGCAGACGCAATCACCGGCGAAGGTCAGCGTATCTGGCAGAGTCCAAAGACGTTACGCGGTTCTGTCCCGACCACGCTCGGCGGCCCTAATCTCTTTTGGGCGGCACACAACCGTATCGTTTTTCTTTCAAATATGGAAGGAAACGGGCGGCTTTATTCGATCGATGCCGACCAGGGCGGCGCTGAGATCTTGTTGACTCCGGGCAATTATTTGGCGGAATTTATCAAGCTATCACCCGACGGAAACTTTTTGATCGTGGCCGGAAATGCCGGAAACGACAAATTTGATATTGACCGCCGACACCTCGTCAAAGCTCCGGTTGACCGGCAAGCCCCGGAAATTTTAACGACGGGCGACGGTTTAGAATGGAATCCGACTTTTACCGGCGACGGAAATTCAATTGCATTTTTCAGCGCCACTGCCACGCGTCCGCCGCTTCCCGCCGTCATTTCGGCTGACGGCAAAAACAAACGTCTTTTGGGCGAAAACCGTCTTCCAAAAGAGTTTCCAACTAATCTCGTGACGCCGAAACAAGTCATTTTAACCGCCCCGGACGGCGTTAAATTTCATTGCCAAATCTTTGAAAAAGAAGGCGTTGCAGGAAAAAAACCAGCCGTCATTTACGTTCACGGCGGACCTCCGCGGCAGATGCTTTTGGGCTGGAATTATTCGGATTACTATTCAAATTCCTACGCCCTCAACCAGTATTTGGCTGATCAGGGATATATTGTTTTGGTGGTTAATTTCCGTTTGGGAATCGGCTACGGCTATGAATTTCAGTTTCCGCCAAACGCGGGCTGGCGCGGGGCTTCCGAGTATCAGGACATCAAAGCCGCAGGCGAATATCTGCAAAAACTGCCGCAGGTTGACCCGAAAAAAATCGGGATTTACGGCGGCTCTTACGGCGGATTTTTGACGGCGATGGCACTGGCGAAAAACTCGGATATTTTTGCGGTTGGAGTAGATTTACACGGCGTTCACGATTGGACTCCGCCGCGCACCGGAGCAAACTGGCTTTTTACGCCGCGAGACCGTTTTGAGACGACTCCCGATTTGCAGTTGGCAATGGAGACAGCTTGGAAATCTTCGCCCGCTTCGATGATCAACACCTGGAAATCACCCGTTTTGCTGATTCATGGTGACGATGACCGCAATGTCCGTTTTTATCACACAGTTGATCTTGCAGCACGTTTAGACAAAGCCGAAATTTATTACGAAGAACTCGTTTTCCCCGATGATGTTCACGGCTTTTTGCTCTATCGAAACTGGCTCAAAGCCAATCAAGCGACAGCCAATTTTTTGGATAAATTCTTAAAGCCGAAAGGAAAATGATTTAGATGAATTTGCCAACAAGTCAGAACCTGTTGCAGTAGCGAAAGGTTTCAGTTCCATCAATTGAGTGGTTAAAGTTAACCTATCCCGGAGACGCAGATGGTTCTGACTCGCTCGCATTATCTAAGGCCAAGTGACGTAAAAAGATAAGATTAAAAACTCCCCTCATTTCAAAGGAGGGGTGCCCGAAGGGCGGGGTGG
>JANOEF010000093.1:0-8821 GCA_031413075.1 Acidobacteriota bacterium
GCTTCATTTGGTGCTGGGCTCGCTGGCTATTATGCGGGGCGGAGTGGCTCGTTTTTCGCGATTCGGTCACGAATTAAATATGTTGGCAATGCGCGGAATGGGCGAGGATTTTCCCTTGAGTCTGTCGCTTTGTTACGAGGACGAGCGTCAATTTTTGACGAGCGGACTAGCTCCGATCGAAGTCGCTCAAGCCAGGGTTTTACCTTTTTTTCAGGTTTATGACCGGAGTTTTGAAAAGAAAAAGATTGAATTGGTAGTTCCATTAATAATTCGGGATGAACTGGTGGGAGTCCTGTTTCTCGGGGAAAAGGCCACCGGAGAGCCATTTTCGAGTTATGACAAAGAGATAATCTGTGCCATGGCGCGACATCTCGGAGTTGGTATTTCGCAACGCAATCTGTTGGCCGAACTTGAACGCCGGGCCGAAGAAAACCGCCATCTTTACGAAGATTTGCGAATGACTTATCAAGATACGGTCAAGGCTTTTGCCGCCGCCATTGACTGCAAAGATAAATATACCGAAGGACATTCGGTGCGAGTCGGGAAATATACCGAAATTATTGCGGCTGAACTCGGCTGGGACAGCGACCATGTCGAAGGCGCCGCCATTGCCGGATATTTGCACGATGTCGGCAAACTGGTCGTAGATAAAAATATTATCAATTCGCCGGCGCGGATCACAGCCAGCGAAAACGCCCAATTAGCCAAACATCCGTCGGTCGGTTACGAGATTTTGTTACCGATTCATCATCCTTATGCCGAAGTGCCGCTGGCGGCCAAATATCATCACGAAAGATTGGACGGACGCGGTTATCCGGACGGACTATCCGACAAACAAATTCCGTTCATTGCCAAAATTGTCAATCTGGCCGATTCCTTTGACGCCATGACGACTGACCGACCCTACAAGCGTCGGCGGGTTTCAGAGGAAGTGATTGAAGATTTATCTCGGTGTTCAGGCAAACAATTTGCTCCGGAATTGGTCACCGCCTTTTGCCGGGCCATGCTCAAGGAATTGACCAACGAAAAGAAAGAAAAACAGTTTCGCCGACTCCTCGGCCGAGAGTATCTCGAAGCGGAAAGGATCGTTCCGCTCTTGAAAAATGTTTTGAATAATACCAACCCAACTTCTGCTTTGACCTTTGTTCTTTGATGAAAACTTTTAGCCCCCGGCTGAAGCTTCTGAGAGAGACCAATCCTGTCTTTGACGGCTCCAAAATTAGCAATTCAACAAAATAAATTCAATTTTAAGCACTTGAATAATGCAAAGTAAAAATAACACTTGACAGACCATTTATAATTTCTGTAAGATGCTTCAATAAGTAGTCGAAAGTGCTATAAAATATCGTGTTAGCGATAAAATGCCTCCAAGCGATAGTGTTTAAGTCCTGTGGAAAACTTTTAAGCACTCATCCAGCCAAAGAAATGATAGTCGGTAGAAAGTGATAAAAACGGACGGTGAAAATTTCCGGCGCATTTCAAACTAAAACTTGAAGAAAAAAAACAGCTTGCGAAGGTTGTTGACCAGACAATTTTGTCATTGAGAAAGGTTGTTATTTGAACAAATCAGACGAAACATTTTCGCAAATTCATCAATCCGTGCTTCTGGCGGAAACGCTTCAATTGCTTGAACCCAAACGCGGCGGGATTTTTGTGGATGCCACGCTGGGTCTCGGCGGTCATAGCGAAGCGATTTTAGAAAGTTCGCCGGAGACCAGAATCATCGGGATTGACCAGGATCTGGAAGCCATTGTTTTGGCCAAACAAAGACTGGAAAAATATGGTTCGAGATTTGAGGTCTATCAGGCTAACTTTTCCGAAATTGATGAGGTGTTGAATGAAGCGAAGATTGAAAAGGCGGACGGAATTTTAGCCGACTTAGGCGTTTCGTCCTTGCAGCTCGACAGCGAAACGCGAGGATTCAGTTTTCGTTTTGAGTCCCCACTGGATATGCGAATGAACGCTGATTCGGACGAGCCAAGTGCCGCTCAATTGTTAGAAAGTCTGTCAGAATTTGAACTGGCTCAAATCATTTATACTTTGGGGGAAGAAAAATTCTCCCGGCGCATCGCCCGGCGCATTGTCGAAAAAAGGGAACTTGGAATGAGTCCGAAGACCACCAAAGAGTTGGCCGATTTAGTAGCCAAAACAGTTCCTTTCAACCGCAAAGAAAAGATTCATCCGGCCACCCGAACTTTTCAGGCATTACGGATCGCGGTCAATCGTGAACTTGAGGTTTTATCGGATTTTTTATCTCTAGCGATTGATAAACTGAATGAAAATGGGCGTTTAGCCGTTATTTGTTTCCACTCTCTGGAAGACCGTATCGTCAAACGAACCTTTCAAAAAATGTCCGGCAAATGTGAATGCCTCCCTAATTTTCCAATTTGCGTTTGCGGAGCAGTAAAAAGAGTCGAAATCTTGACGCGGAAACCCATTACGGCGCAAGAATTTGAAATCGAAACCAATCCTCGTGCGCGCAGTGCCAAACTTCGCGTCTGTCGGAAATTAGTTGAGTAAGATGAAAAAAAGAAATTTACCAAAAGAAAAAAAACAAACAGTCAAACACGAACGCGACCCGATTCCGTGGAGATATTGTCTGTTAGCCCTTTTTTGCGGACTACTGTTAGCGACCGGGTTTTTCTGGGCGGCCCGGCAACATTTTGGGGCGATGGATTTTGGAATGAAAAATGCCAAATTGCGACAGGATATTAAGTTTCTGAAAGAAGAAGAAGGTCGGCTGAATGAAGAAAAAGAAGAAGCCCTAAATCCGGCAGAAATTAGACGACGAGGGGAAAAAAGAGGGTTAAAGAATTTGGCAGTTGAAAATTTTGCGGTTGTTTCAGCACCTACAGAAAAGGTTTTGACCATTGCCATGCCGAAAAAATTAGTGACCGCAAAAACGGAAAAAGCTGAATCAAAGCCCACCGCCAAAATGTCCGAAGAAGCCAAATTAGAAGAGAAAACCAAAGAAACAAAGATCGTCAAAGATAAAACGGGAATTGTCAAAACAGTTCTGTCGCGTCCGCAAATAGCCGGAAAATAGAAGGTTGAAATGGCAAAACGCAAAACCAATCAAAAACAAAATCCGATCCAGACGATTTTTTCGAGATTTATGCTGGTGGTGGCGTTCTTTGCGCTTTGGCTGGGGATAATGGGCGTCCGGCTGGTTTATTTGCAGGTCAATCAACATCAAAGTTGGTTGGGAAAAGCTATTAAACAAAGACGTGATGAGACTCCCAGTAAAACTCTTCGCGGAATCATTTATGACCGCGCAAACCGCAAATTGGCACTGAGCCGTCCGGTCAAAACTTTGTATGCCGACCCGCGTTATATCGAAGACGTTCCCGGTTTTTCGCAACGAATTGCCACGGCCTTAAAAATAAAACCGCAGCCACTTGCCGATCAAATTTCAGAAGCTCAGGAGAAAGGAAAAAATAACCTGATTTTGGCGCGGAAAATTGACCCGCAATTTGCACAAGAGGTCGCCGGGCAACTGAAAGACATTGAAGTCCGAGCAATTGGCGAACGAAAATTCAAGGTTTTGTCCTGGCAGGATGAGCAAAAACGCTCATATCCACAGGAGTCACTCGCGGCCCAGGTCATCGGGTTCAGCGATTTAGACGACAATGGCCTGGCGGGAATCGAATATTCGCAGGACAATCTTTTACGCGGAACAAAATTTAGTGAATGGAAAGACCGGGACCGGCACGGCACCGTTTATCAGGAATCAGATGAAGAAAAGCCCGAGCCGCCGAAAGATGTTGTTTTGACCATCAGTCACTCGATTCAGTTCAAGGTTGAAGAGTCTCTCAAAAAAGGAGTTGAGGCCGCCCGGGCTAAATCCGGGGTGGCGATTGTTTTAGACTCTAAAACCGGAGAAATATTAGCGATGGCTAATTATCCGACCTTTGATTTGAACAAATTCAGCGATGCCACCCGTGAGCTGCATTCTAATCGGGCGATTGAAAACGCTTACACCCCCGGCTCGGTTTTCAAACTGGTGACGTATGGCAGCGCGCTTGAGGAAAAAACCATCTCGCCTAATGAAACATTTGATTGCAACAATGGCGAAATCATTGTAGCCGGGAACCCTTTTGCGGATAAACACTGTCACGATCGGCTTTCGTTCACCGAGGCTTTTGCGGTGTCAAGCAACATCGGCGCCATCAAAGTAGGCACCAAACTGAGTAAAGAAAAATTTTATGATTACACCCGGCGATTTGGCTTTGGCGAGCCGACCGGAGTTGAATTACCGGCCGAGTCACGCGGAATTGTTCACCCGACGGAAAAATGGAGTGCCGGCAGTTTAGCCTCGCTCTCCATCGGTTATGAAATTGGGGTAACAGCGTTGCAAAGTGCGTCAGCTTTTGCGACTATTGCTAATAACGGGGTTCGAGTTAAACCACACATTATCAAAGAAATTCGGCAAGGCGAGACTACCATTTCAACGACCGAGGCTGAAAAAACTCAGATTGTAAGTCCTGAAACGGCCCGGAGTCTGCGTCAAATGATGCAAAAAGTGGTCTTAACCGGGACCGGCAAACGAGCGCAAATTAATGGCTATGCCACTGCCGGAAAGACGGGAACGGCGCATAAATGGGATGCCAAACTTAAAAAAATTAATGAAAACAAACTGATTTCTTCGTTTATCGGTTTTGTTTCGATGGAGAGTCCGTCAATCGTGATTGCGGTTATTTTGGACGAACCCGAAGTTGCCTTACGCGATGGCGGTCAGGTGGCGGCTCCGATTTTCCGCGAGATCGCCGAAAAGATTCTTCCCGAGCTGGAAATTGCCCCCGACGGGACAATTCGGCAGGAAATTGCTGAGGACATTGTCGCCGACAAACAGTCTAAACCAGGAGCGAAGAAAAAGGCAGCTGAGCAAAAATCGGCTGAAAAGGTTGAAACTAAAGAAAATGAGAGTTCCGTCAGCCCCAAAACAGCCAAAGACGGAAAAAGCCAAAGTAACATTGCTCCCAAAAATAAAACTGGCTCGACGCAATCGAAGCCCAAAAATAAATCGTCAGGAAAAGAAAAGACTTGAAATTGAAAGCCGCCGCAAAATACATGAATGCCGACATCAACGGCTTCGACCCCGCTCTGCTCGAAATGGAATTCAAGACCGTTGCGATTGATTCCCGCGAAGTGAAAGCGGGTGATCTGTTTTTTGCGCTTTCTCAACCTGATTATAAAAATAATTGTTTCAATGGAGATTTTGAAGATTCACATCAATATATTCCGGCATCTTTTGAAAAAGGGGCGCTGGCGGCAACGGTTCGCCCGGATCGTTATCAGGAACATCAGATAATTTTAGAGCCTTTTCGTGATCGGCTTTTGTTCGTTGACGATGGCATTTTAGCCCTCCAACATCTGGCTCACGGCGTTTATTTGGAATGGAATAAACCGATTGTGGCAGTCACCGGCAGCGCCGGGAAAACTACGGCCAAAGAATTGACCGCGCACGTTTTACGCGCCGGCGGAAAAAGCGTTCTGAGCAGTATCAAAAATTATAACAACGGTTTGGGGCAACCGTTGACGGTGCTTCGGATTTTGAGCGAAGGCGATTTTGACCTGGCGGTTCTGGAGATGGGAATGTCCACGCCGATGAATGAAATTGCCCGTCTGTGCCGAATCACGCCTCCCGATGTAGCAGTCGAATTAAATGTCTTGCCGGTTCACGTCGAACATCTCGGTTCGATCGAAAATGTCGCTCAAGCGAAAGCCGAACTGATTGCCGGGATGAAGCCGGACGGAACCGCGGTTTTGAATGCCGATGATTTTCGGGTGTTGGCTATGCAGAAATTAAGCACAGGCCGGAGCATCACTTACGGCATTGAAAATGAGGCCGACGTGATGGCCAAAAACATCCGTTTCGAGCGTTTTGGCGAAACTCAGTTCACTTTACAAACACCCGCCGGATCTGCCGAAGTTGTCTTTCCGCTGAACGGCCGGCACAACATTTTGAACGCTTTAGCCGCTTCGGCAGTCGGATTTATTTTTGGAATGTCGGCGGGCGACATTGCAGACGCCCTCCGAACGGTCGCCCCTCCACCGCAACGAGGCGAGATTTTACGGTTTGCCGAAGGTTTTACGGTCATCAACGATTCTTATAATTCAAATCCGGATGCGCTGCTTTCGATGGTTAAAACACTGGTTGAAGGTGGAGTTGAGGCGAAACGAAAAATTGTGGTGGCGGGGGAAATGCGCGAACTTGGTGATAATTCGGCGGAAATTCACGCTCAAACAGGCCAGCAACTGGTGGCGCTTGGGATTGATGCGCTCTACGGGGTCGCAGGATTTGCCCAAAACCTGCTCGACGGAGCACAGGCCAACGGCTTGAAAAATGTTACCTTTTATGAAAATTCGACTTTGGCCGGCGAAGACTTTATCAATCAGGTCCAAGCGGGCGATTTAATTTTAGTGAAAGGTTCGCGAGGCGTAAAAACCGAGAAAGTAATTGAGAAATTGTTGTCAAAATTTAAATTGGAGAATTAAACAGCAGACGGCGGACGAGGGATCATCCAAAATCCAAATCCGAAATCCAAATCCCAAGATGCTTTATTATTTTTTATACAAACTTATTTATCAAGGCTATTGTCCGGACGGGGCTTGTAGTTCATATTTTTTGAAAACTTTCAACGTCTTTCAATATGTCACCTTTCGGACGGCCTTAGCGGTCATAATTTCACTGCTGATCTCCATTTTATTTGGCTCAAGAGTCATCAAAAAACTTTCAGATTTGAAATTTGGGCAGGAAATTCGTGAGGAATTATCGGCCGAGCACCAGGCCAAAAAAGGGACTCCGACGATGGGCGGGGTGATGATTCTCGGTTCGGTTTTTATCGCTGTTATTTTGTGCGCTAATTTCGAAAATCCGAAGCAAACTTTGTATTTGCTGTTGACGGTGGTGGCGACGACCTTGTTTGGTCTGATCGGTTTTGTGGATGATTACATCAAAATCGTCAAGAAGCGGAGCGAAGGATTAACCGAACGGCAAAAGCTGATCGGGCAGTTAGCCGTCGCAGTCGGGATTTGGGCCACCCTTTATTTCTTTGCCAATTACCCCTGGAATCTGAGCATTCCTTTTTGGAAGGGAAGCGCCGAAGCCGATTATTTCAGGTCAGTCACCTGGATTTATGCCGGTGGATATCTGATCTTTATTGTTTTCATACTCTTAGGTTCTTCGAATGCGGTCAATTTAACCGATGGGCTGGATGGACTGGCAGCCAGTATGACCTTTATTGCAATGTCGGCGCTGACTGGATTGACCTATATTTCCAGTGATTCGCGATGGGCCGAGCGGCTGGATATTACGCATAAACCGGAGGCGGCTGAATTGACGGTTTTTTGCGGTGCGATGGTCGGCGCGAGCCTCGGCTTTTTATGGTTTAACGCGCCCAAAGCTGAGGTTTTTATGGGCGATGTCGGGAGTCTGGCCATCGGCGGAGCCCTCGGAACGGTCGCTATTTTGACCAAACAAGAGTTTATGCTGCCCTTTGTGGGCGGGATTTTTATCATTGAAGCTTTGTCGGTCATGATGCAAGTCGGTTATTTCAAATTTACCAAACGCTCGACCGGGGTCGGCAAACGTATTTTTAAGCAGGCCCCGATTCATCATCATTTCCAACTCGGCGGAATGCCGGAAGCAAAAGTTGTTTTCAGGTTTGTCATCATCGCTATTTTGTTTGCTTTAGCTAGTTTAGCCACTTTGAAATTACGTTAGATTTTTGGCATGAAATTGTTGGATTTACAACTAAATAATTTCAGAAAACTGAGCAATTTGCCTCAGCCAACAATTGCGTTTAATCAAGACATAAATATTTTGGTTGGGGCGAATAATGCGGGGAAAACGAGCATTTTGAAGGCGGTTCAAAAACTTTTTGGAACTGAAGGAATTGAGTTACTTAAAGACTTAAATTATCTGGTTAAAGATGGGAATTTAAATATTGAAGGAACCATAAAACTTACATTGGAGCAATGGAAGTCATATTTACGGATTTCTTCAAGTCAGAGTCCTCAAATGTCAGTAAATATAGAGTCTTTTTCAGAAGGATTAGTTAATTTATCAATTAAATTAAAAAGAAGGCGAAGCTTTGTTAATAAAAAATTATCAAGTCAAGAAAACACGGGTGAATTGAATAGCGAAGATTTGGCAATTATCACAAATGAGCCGAACGAGCGACAAATTATTCAAAATACACTTAGCCAAATTGCTAATTCAGATATTTACAATGTTTATCGCACCCCGCTTTATCTTGATTCAAAAGGGAAGATTTTAGATAGAGAACCATTTGTGGCTTTGAATGAAATTGAGAATAATCGTGTTAGCGAACAAGTAAATATTCGTGGGCTGCTCTATTCGTTAAAGAAAAAAGAGGGTGAAAAATTTTTAGATTTCAAAGCACGACTTCTTGAGATTTTTACTGAAGTTGAAGACATTGATGTTATTCATAACGAAGATATAGCCGAATTTCAGTTAGTTATTCATGAGAAATTAAGAAATAATGGCGATTCTCAAGAAGTAATTTATGACATTAACAACGTTGGACAAGGAATGCAAACTTTAGTAATTATGCTTTCGAGTATTTTGTTACTTAAACCAAGTATTGTTTTGATGGACGAACCCGAAGTCCATATGCACCCAAGTTTGATTAAAGAATTTGT
This sequence comes from Acidobacteriota bacterium, assembly GCA_031413075.1. GTDB lineage: Bacteria > Acidobacteriota > Blastocatellia > Pyrinomonadales > Pyrinomonadaceae > JAIBCC01. The sequence continues at coordinate 8,668 of JANOEF010000093.1, forward strand.
TGAATATATCAAGAAACTTTCGATAGACACTCAATTTATTATCACAACTCACAGTGAAGTTTTGATTCAAGAGGTTGGTTTAGACAAAGTTTTTTATTTGAAAAATGATATTGAACAAAAAGGGATAGTTATTTCAAAGGTTGATGATAAAAAT
>JANOEF010000094.1:0-4758 GCA_031413075.1 Acidobacteriota bacterium
TCCTGTACAAGTTTTTATTTTTCTATGTTTGATTAAGCAAACTATAACTATGCCATGCGACAATACCCTGGCCCAGTAGCTGTATCTGATTTAGGTGCAAGAACATAACAGACTAGACATCCTTCAGGATTTGCACACACCATGCCCCCCATATTAGAGGCGGTGTTGCATTGCTCATTTGCCACCAAAGTCATAGATGTACTACAAATGCACCCAAGATTGGTACAAGATGCTGCCTGCACCGATACAGGCGCAACCATAGAAGCAACTATCGGAAGTGCAATCATCGAGCCTAATCCAATTTTCTTGATAACTTCCCGACGCGACATCCCCTCGAAGTGATTTCCCAACTCCGCTTCATTTTCAATCAGCTTTTCTTTCTTCAATTGGTCTATCGCGAACCAAACAAGGTCGTCACTAGCTGGAGAATTAAGTTTATCCCCTAAAAATTTACTAATATCGCTAATCGCATTTTTCCCATCGCAAGATTGCCAGACCAATGCAGATGTTTCATTCAAACAAAAGGCTTTATTTTCTTTCAAATCATAAATTAGAACTTCACCGTCTAATTCTTGAATGACGAGGTTATCTTTACGGCTCACGGGGTATTTTTTTGAATTCATTTTGACCAATTCTCCTAAAAACAAAGTATCAAATAAAGGTTTTGACTCAAGTAAGGGGTAATGCAAAATTAAAAATTAAAAATGCAAAACTAATAAATACTTAGAAGAAAGTTTATCATTTGTTTTTCAATTCTTGCAAGTGCCAGTTTAAAGAATTATCTGTAACTAGCTGTCTTGATTAGACATATATTGTTCCAAATATTTTTATTTCGCTCTCAGTTACGCTTTTAGGTGGCTAAAACGACGTGTTTAGTTTTGAGTCCCGCCGGATGGTCTTTGAAAAATGAATACCGTAAAAAAAATGTCGTTAGACGGGAGCGCGGACAGCCTGTCTGCCCCGCCTCCAGCAAAGCGTTGAGGCGGAACTGCTGAGGTAAAAATCAAGTTGAATTTTCATTTGGCAACCCCGCCTTCGAGTCTTCGACCGAAGGCGGGGTAGGCTAGCAGCCTGCGCTCCCGGCGAAACAAAATTTCACACTAAACTGTCGCGCTTCGCTGGCGGTGCCTGCTACAGCCACGGACTCAAAACCTTAGCCTAATTTCCCTTCAAAATCTGCCGCGACATAATGAAAGAAAAGCGAGGTTGACCGGTGACCTTTGGCGAGCGGATAGCGGTAATGGACTAATTCGCGGCCCATGTAAAATAAACCATCGCCGGATTTAAGGTGAACTTTCCGACATTTTCGGGTTTCCGGGTCATCTATGGGGTAATCTTCCCAGGGAAAAGTATTAATTGATCGGTCGCTAACCAGTTCCAGAGGGCTCAGATATAATCCCCACGGCGAAATGTCATCATCGGGCTCGGGTTGATAATCAACTTGAAATGAGATGCTGTATTCACATTGTTCACGGTCAATATGCGGGTCAAGTGCCGCTTCTTCGATGTAGGATGCGGCATAAACATACGAAGGCTTGACCTCGATTCCGACAATGATTGACATCAGTTTGGTAAAATCCCGGTGAAAAAACTGAGCGAGCGGCAGATTATGCTGATAAAAGCGGCGTTTGACCTGCTCGTCATTAAACGGCATAAATCCATTTGCCACATATTGGCGGAAAAAAGTCTTCATCGCCCGCATATAAAACGGGGGCAAAATTTCTTCGATGACGACATATTTGTCTGTTTGAAATTTTTGGTGTGCTGCCTGCAGTCGTTGTTCAATTTCGATTTCCTGTCTACGCGAGGCGTCAGGATTGATCAAGATACCGGACCGGATAAATTTTGATAAAATATTTTCATCTATTTCAAAACCTAATTTTTCTCCGGCGACGAATTTTTGAGCGATTTCGGCGTATTCATCTTTCAGCCAAAACCCAATTTCAATTTCGGTAACGGGCAATTTAACCCAACCGATTGGAAAATGCGGCGAAAAATTATTGACCTGAATCAGATGAGAAACCCGGGATAGATCAAATGGTTCAAGACGGTAACTTGGATTGACGATTAGATCGTGAACGGCAGCGGTATAGGCCTCATTTTCAGATTCAATTTCATCCAAAAAGAACACGAAAAGAGGTTTTTCGGGTGCCAGGGCTTTGTCCACCAAAAATCCGTTTTCTAAAAGCAAGTCCCGTTCGGCGTCAGACAGATCTTCGGAGTTGAAATGACCATAGCCCCATTTGGTCAAATCTACAATAAATTCGACCAAATCCGGATTAGATTCGGCTGGAATATGGAAAAACTTTTTTGCTTCATTCGGAACCGGAACTTCAATATCCAGACCGATTATCTTTCCGCTTTCATCTAAAATTGTAATTTGGGAAAAAGGATTTATGATCAATTCGCTATTAGACATTTGAGTAAGAGTTTTCGATTAACGTAGATAGATTTCAATCCGAGATTACCATAATTTTCGCCGCAATTCTAACAACGTGAATGATGCTCAGTTTCGAAGCGTTTTTTCGCTTTTCTTATTTCTTAAAAACAAAAAAGCTCACAAGTGGAGCCTCTTTGATTATTCTAATCCAATTCTTGTTTCTCTACTTCTTATTTCGAAGCGGGGGTCGTTTAGAAACCTTATTTATTTGGTTTTGCCCCCTTCGACGACAAGGCGCGTGGATTCGGGGTGAAAAAGTCTTTATTGTAGTCTTATACTTAACGTAAACTCCAACGTCCAACTCGATACCGATTTGATAAGTAAATTGGTCTTTTAGCCTCGATTAACCAATCTCAAAAAAAGAACCCAATCATTTTGAATTCTTCCCCGTCATGCCATAATCCTAACAATTTTACGGACAGGGCGGAGCATTTGGGCTAGAGGCAAATCGCACCAGTTGCTGATACGCAACACATCATCACTTGAGAATTAAAAACAAAATTTCCAGCACATACACAACATTTCATTTCGCCTTGCCCCGGCCCCTGCATACAACTACTGGCTACACAGTTATAATGATTAGCCGTTTCCTGGGCGTTGAAGAGAATGTCACACGCCGGGGCTGCACCACTTGCACTCTGACAACCGTAACAACCAATGTCAAAAGTTCCATTCGGTCCATCACAAGCGAATGCAAAACTCGCCGCATTGATCGCCCTTGGCGCGACAATCGAGGCCACGATCGGCAAAGCAATCATGGTCCCCAGACCAACTCTTTTAATCACTTCCCGTCGCCCTATTCCTTCAAAATGATTTGGTAATTCATTGTCAATCAGCTTCTCTTTTCTCAATTGATCAATAGCAAACCAAACCAAATCTTCGTTAGCAGGCAAATTCAGCTTTTCACCGACAAATTTACTAATTTGTGCGATGTTATTGGTGCCATCACAGGCTTGCCAGACAAGAGCGGATGTTTGATTTAAGCAAAAAGCCTTGTTTTCACTCAGGTCATAAATCAATAATTCTTTTTCCAATTCCTGAATAACTAAATTATCTTTTCGGCTGACAGGGGTATTTTTTGATTTCATCAGATATATATTATTCTCCTTAATAGTTCGATCTTTAGTTGATTTTTAGGTAACTTCTAATTTTTTGGGGCTTTTTTTATTTGGTTGATTTTTCCGGTTTTGGTGGACAGGCAAAATCCGATTTGGAATGGATTCAAAACTAAAACTTTGTAAGTTAATTTTGAATAACTACTTTCAAACTGTGATTTGAAGTTGGCTTCATCAGTTTCAGAAACAACTTTCTTGACTAGAATATCAACAATGTCAATAAAATGCAAAACATTAATTAAACATTTTTTTCTCAAAGGACAAACCTTATTAATTTAATTTTGGTTATTTGAGCTTTTAAACTCAAAAATGCCAGCAAAATTATTAAATTTATGCTGGCATTTTTTAGAACATTGGCGGAAAAACTAAACCCGCGTTGGTTGATGCGTGAAAAAGCTTACTGCTCAGTTCAAGTCAATTCAAATCGTATTTTTTTAAGCTGGTACCCTCGCCCCACAGGTTCCACCGGCATTTCCCTGATTGGTACGAAAACAACTGCAACTATAATCACAGTCAATGCCGAGAAGGCTTCCCATTTCAACTTGTTGAGGAGACGTTGCACACACTTCCCCATTCGCGTTGCCCATCAAGGTATTGCATTGACAAATGGCAGCCACGCAAGACTGGGCTTGAACTGCCAAAGGGGCAACCATCGAAGCCACCATTGGCAGTGCGATCATGGTGCCTAATCCCACTTTTTTGATAACTTCGCGTCGTGACAATCCGGCAAAATAATCGGTCACAACTTCTTCGTTAGCGATTAACTTTTCTTTTTTCAATTGGTCTAAAGCAAACCAGATTAAATCTTCGTTAGCCGGCGAATTTAATTTCTCGCTGACAAACCGGCTGATTTCGGAAACATTTCGTTCACCGTCGCAGGCTTGCCACACCAAAGCGGAAGTTTCGTTTAAGCAAAAAGCTTTGTTTTCCGTCAGGTCGTAAATCAGAACTTCACCGTCCAATTCCTGGACAACTACATTGTTCCGCTTACCCAAAGGATTGTTTTGGGGATTCATGATCTCATTTCTCCTAATTATTTGATATGTATTTCTATTAAAGCTCAATGCCGTTTATGATACCAAGACTTTAAAAATTTGCCAACTGCTCTAACTAATTAATTGCAATATAATGTGGTTTAGTCTTTTTCGACTATCAATATCTTGTGTTCGAGCGTTCTGAGTCCCTGCTTCAGCAGGCTTTCCC
>JANOEF010000095.1:0-5429 GCA_031413075.1 Acidobacteriota bacterium
CTCAAACTCTCCCCATATCTTTATCAAGGACTTGCTACTGATTATTCAGAACTCAATTTATTTTGAGCGAAACAGGAGTGATTAAGTTTTGCAGTCATATTTTTTACCTCAAATCATTAAATTTCAAAACGGTATTATACATCTCAAATATGTTATGTCAAGTATAGGTATGACGGAAATGTTGACATAACATACAAAAGCGGGAATAATACTTGGGTTATGGCGGCTGAATTAGTTAGAATCGAAAGATGGAAATGTCTTTGTGAAAGGTGCGGATACGGAAAGGACAAGGATTGGATTTCCGCCTCATTGGAAAAACCCAAAACTTGTCCGCATTGTAAAAGCCCTTATTGGGAAAAACCCCGAGAAAGGATGTTTAAAAATAAAAAAGAAAAACGCTGAACCTAAGGACGGTCTGTTATTTAGCCTGAAAATCCCGACGAATTAGTTTTATTAATCCCGCAATTTCTTCGGGTTTCAGTTTATTTTTGAAAGCAGGCATTTTGTCATCGCCTTCTTCGATGACCCGCGTGTATTTTTTATCGTCCAGAGCCTTCACTTTTTCGTCCTTAAAACTGGGAACCTTAAATTTATCGCCCTCGATGTCAACCTGTCCGCCTTCGCCGTTTTCTTTATGGCAGAGGATACATTTTTCCGAAAAGATCTTTTTAGCCGAAGCTAGTTCATCCGCCGCCGGAGTGGTTTGATTGGCCGGCGCGGTATTGGCACTCGCATTTTTATTGGTCGAAGCAGTGTTTGTCGGGGTCGGATTTTGACCGCAGGAAACAGCAAAGATCATCAGTCCGCTAAAGACTAAACCAAGTTTTAAAAAATTCATAAATTCTCCTCGTAACATTTTTCTCAAAGTGTAGCTTAATTGATTGAATTTGAGCAACTTAAGTTTGTCATAAAACTAGATCAAGGAGAGGAAAAAACTCGAACTTTATGGTAAATTTATAAAATAGTTCCAAACACCAAAACAAATATGAAAAAGACCCAAAAAATATTGATTTTCACCCTGAGTGTGTTAGCTTTCGCCTTAGTTTCTTTTGGACAGAGTTCAGCTTCGCGATTGTCATTAAACGGTTTGAAAGAGGAGGTGACGGTTCGACGCGACGGGCGGGGAATCCCTTATATCGAGGCCAAAAATGACGAAGATCTGTATTTTGCGCAGGGCTTTGTGACGGCCGGCGACAGACTTTGGCAGATGGATTTGCTACGCCGGGTGGCTCGCGGAGAATCCGCCGAAATTTTTGGTAAAACAACTCTCGAAGAAGATAAACGCTGGCGTAAACTTGGGTTCGCAAAAATTGTCGAGGATGGTTTTTCTTCGCTCTCGCCGCCATACCAGAACGTCTTGGAAAGTTACACCCGGGGCGTTAATGCGTATCTGGCGACCTTGGACGCGAACACTCTGCCGCTTGAATTTCGGATTTTACAATATCGTCCGCGTGAATGGAAATCCACTGATACTTTAATTTTGGGTAAAATTTTGGCTGACGGACTGAGTTCGACCTGGCAAAATGATTTGCTGCGGGCCAGTATGCAAAAGATTCTTTCGAAGGAAAAATATCAGGAAATAACTAACACCATGACACCTCACGACGTGATTCTGTTTGGCAAAGATAGAGCCAAAGTCCAAGGAGCCACATCTCAAGCTCAAAGTCGTCTGGAGGTTTCGGAAAAAGATCTGCAAATGGCGGAAAATGAAGCCAAGATCCGGCAGACTTCGTTGGAACGAGTCGGCTTATATGCCGAAGAATTGGCGGCCAGCAACAATTGGGTTATTTCAGGCAAACGAACCGCCGACGGGTTGCCGATTTTAGCAAACGACCCGCATCTGCCGCCGACCGCGCCGGGAATTTGGTATCTGACGCATCTTTCGGCGCCGAATTTGCAAGTTTCAGGAGTCACTATCCCGGGTGTTCCGGGGGTAATTTTAGGTCATAATGAAACAATTGCATGGGGCGCGACTAATGTCGGGCCGGATGTGCAGGACCTTTACGTAGAGACGTTTAATACGGAAGGGAAATATCGTACGCCAAACGGTTGGGAATCTCCGACGGTGCGTAACGAAGTAATAAAAGTCCGCAAAAACCCGCTCGCACCTGAAACCGAGACAGTTTCGATAGATGTTCTGGAAACCCGGAACGGTGTCATTTATACCGAAGACGGGAGCCAAAAATTTGCGCTCAAATGGACGGCTCGTGACCCGAAAAATCAAGAATTTGAAGCCTTTTATCAACTTAATCGGGCAAAAAGCTGGTCGGATTTTCAGAACGCACTCAAGACTTACGGCGGCTCAACTCAAAATTTTGTTTACGCCGATATCAAGGGAAATATCGGTTGGATAGCAGCCGGACGTATTCCGATTCGTAAAGTCGGTAATGGGGCATATCCGTATGACGGCGCCACCAACGACGGCGAATGGACCGGCTCTATACCTTTTAATGAGTTACCCTACCTATACAATCCGCCGCAAGGTTTTATCGTCACCGCCAATCAAAGAATTGTCGGCACTGCTTATAAATATCAGCAGATTTCAAGGGATGTGGCCCTGCCGTGGCGAGCCCGGCGAATCTATTCATTGTTAGCAGCGAAAGAAAAAATGACGATAGAGAAGGTCAGCGATATTCAGTTTGATGCTTTTAATATTCCGCTTTTTGATTTAGCCGCTGAAATAGATAAGGTTCCAAATATCACGCCGACCACTCGAGGCGTGATTGCCGATTGGAACGGGCGGATGACAGCCAATTCAAAGGGGGCCCTGGTCATCAATGAAATTCGTAACTGTCTGGCCAATAAAATTGCGGCCGACAACAAACCGATTCCCGCCTTTATTGTTCGGGAAAGATTAATGTGGTGGATTTTTAAACAAAAATCAGCTCGCTGGTTACCGAAAAATTACGCGGATTACCCGTCGTTTATCAAGGCCTGTGAAACCGAAGTTTGGGAAAGTTTAGAAAAACAATACGGAAATGAAAAATGGAAAATATTGTGGGGAACTGTGTTCAAAGCGCGTTTTCCGCATCCATTAGCGGCCGCCCCGCTGATCGGAGGACAATTCGCGACGCCGACCGACGGGATTGACGGAAGCGGACAGACTCCGAATGTCGGTTCAGCTGTTTCAATGCGGCACATCACCAGCCCCGGCAATTGGGATACGACCCGACATGTGATTCCGCTCGGACAAAGCGGTAATCCTAAATCTACGCATTGGAAAGACCAGTTTGAAGCCTGGAGCAAAGGACAGAGCCCGGTCTTTCCTTTTAGCAAAAACGCGGTTGAAAAGGCCGCCACAGAGACCAGGTATTTGGAGCCGAAAAAGTAAGCGAGTTCAGGATCAAAGATTCGAGAAGGATGCGGCTGGCCTTTTAGTTGTCGTCAAAGCTGATGACAACACAACTGTCCTTGAAACATATACTTACGGGGCATCAAGGCAACGGTTGGTGACACAGAATTCATCAAACAGAACTTATTACGCGTGGGGTGGTTCGAGTGTCCTCTGTGAATATACAGAAGCTTTGAATTCAACGACGTTGGTCATTTCCAAATCATATATTTACGCCGGAAGTCGTTTGTTATCAACTCAGATTTGGAATGGAACGGCTGAAATCACAGAATTTCATCATCCTGATAGACTTGGCACTAAATTGGTGACGAATAATTCTGCCAATACTTTTTACGAGCAATCAACTTTGCCGTTTGGAACAGCGTTAAATGCTGAAAGTAGCGGGTTTAGTAACCAAGTTTTCACCTCGTATGACCGTTCTGCGGGAACAGGTCTAGATTTATGCGGTCAATAGAAGTTATGCGAATGGGCAGGGGAGGTTTACAACTGTCGACCCGATTGGGATGGGAGCAACGAGTTTGGGAAGTCCGCAAAGTTTGAATCTTTATGCGTATGTTGGAAATAATCCGATTGACTTCGTTGATCCACTTGGGCTTACCTACTTTTCACTTCCAGAGGAGCAAGAATGTCATTACGAACCTAAATACTATAAAACTGAGGTTGAGATTATTGATGATGACTCGGCAAATCCTGTTTTAATCGGACGAGGCGGAGGTGGCAGTTCCGAAGGAGTCGATTGGGTTTTGGTTTGTAGTTCAAAAGGCACAATAAATCCGATCACTACTCCTGAACCTGGTATCGGTGGTGGCGGTGGCACTTCAGATTTGTCACAAACCCCTAAAAATTGTGTCGATGCCTTAAAAAGAGCGGGCTTTTGGAATAAAATTGTCAGCTTATACAAAACAGCCAATTTCTACAATATTTTAGATATTGGTAGTGAGCCTGCTTCAAAATATTTTGGTGACTCTATGTATCTAGGAAATCGCCTTATTAGCACGAAAGGTTTCACCGTTGGCGATATTTATACTCAATTAGATGCTGTAGCTTTTGGTTATCAAAATGGTGTTCACGGAACGGGTAAAACAGGTATTTATTCGATTTATGATAAAGAAAACATGGAAAATGGTGTGCTAATACATGAATTAGCTCATTTAGCAGCTCAGAAAGGAGATATAGCTTTGGCGTTGAGCCTCAGATTAAAGCTTAAAAAGAGAGCAACGAATCGTGATGCTGGTCTCGCTTTAGGCGATTACTTTGAAAATGGTTGTGACCCATCTTTATTAAGGAAAGGAAAAAAGTAAGATGAAGATTCATTGTAAATTTTTTTTGATTTGTATTGCTTTTCTGGTGTTTTGTGTCAATTTACCTACTTTTGGTCAGGGTAAAAAAACGATAACCTTTGGTTATCCGTTTCGGTATGAAATCATCACAAATAGAATAGACCCAAAATTGAATAAGACAGATGAAGACAGGCGTTTTATGGATATTTTGATTAGTCCAGAAAAATTTAATAAACCAAATCTAGAGGTGTTATTAAATTATCTTTCAAAACGCTTTCGCTACCCTAGCACATTTTATATTAATGTTTATAGTGACTCAAATGACATACCAAAAAAAGGTGAATTACAACCAATCCCTGAGAGTAAATCCAGTTACACAATTAAAGGTGACATAGCAATATTTACTAGAAGCAAAGCAGAAAAGTATTTTCTTATTTATTTTAAAGACGGAGATTTTGATGAGGTTCAAATGAAATAATTTGAATTTCCTTATTTACTAAATAGCTACGTTTGATAATCATTCTGAATTGACATTTTTTACGCATTCTGCTGATTGGAATTGAGAACCGTATCGAGAAACTGCAAGACAAACTTCTGTTTTTCTCGCGGGAGGAGTTTCAATTGCTCAAACTTTCGCTAAAGTTGAGAAGTTTGTCCTGACATCAGGACACTTTCTTGTAACACCTTGTATTGTTTGAGTTTATTCAACCGACACAATCAATTTCAGCAAATTCTTGGCTCGTTTTAACTGAATAATTGGGTATAAGATTAAAGATGGTAGGTCAAACTAACAATTA
>JANOEF010000096.1:0-12380 GCA_031413075.1 Acidobacteriota bacterium
AAATCAGCCCCTGTAAAGCCAACCCGCAAATACAACGCCAAGACAATTCCGCCATAAATGATGGCAGTATCGGCGAGAAGTAAGCCTATCGTGCGAGTGCTAAATCCGTTTGATGCCATCTGCTTTCTGATAATTGATTCATTTGTTCATTTGTTCATTGATTCATTTTTTTTTCAACTTCAAACCTCGCGGCAAAATGTCTAATGATTCAATGATTCGATGATTCAATGAAACAATCAATTTCAATCCAATCTTTTTTTGTAATAGCCGTAATTGTAGTGCGATTCATCCAAAACATCTTCGCTTTGATTGAGAATCACGCCCATCATTCTTTCACGCGGAAGCGCTTCTAAAATTCGATCCACATTGCTGTAACGGGTTCGATTAGCCCGAACAACCAACAGCGCGCCATCAGCTTGATTAATCAAAACGGTGGCATCGGTGAAAATTCCGAGCGGCGGAGCGTCAATAATTACATAGTCAAACAACTCGCGGGCTTCGCGCAGAATTTCCTTAAATTTGGGTCCCGAAATCAATTCCGCCACGTCGGTTCGGGCTTGTCCGCCCGGTAGCAGATGCAATCCGGCAGGTTCGAGTTTGATGATGGAATCTGCCAGACTTGCTTCGCCCGTCAAAATTTCGGAAAGACCTTTTTCGGTTTCGATTCCCAAATAATCGGTCAGACTCGGCATCCGCAAATCGCTGTCAATAATCAAGCATTTAACGCCGTCAGTCTGCGCCAACAGCCACGAAAGATTGAGCGCGGTGACGCTTTTTCCTTCTGCTGGTCCAACGCTGGCAACGACAATCGCTTGCAATTTCTGCTTTTGGCTTTTGGTCAAAACGTGAGTTCTCAAACTTCGATATTCTTCACAATAAGTTGAATTGGGCTGTGTAATGGCAACGAGGCGTGGTTCGACGCGCTCCACCTGCACCTTCCACGAAGTAAATTCGGGAATTTGTTTTTCGGCAATGCGCGTCGAAACGACAGCGTTCAAAGTTGCCCCAGCAGATATTTCCGTTTTCTTATCAGGGAGTGCCATCCCGAAATTAGATACAGACTGCTCATTGAACGCTGAACTGGTTGGAGTTCCAATTTTGAACTCGCGATCTAAAAAGACTTCGGGTGTCGTCTGGCGTTTAACGGTTCTTTCAAACGGCACAATATTTGACGATTCAACCTTTTTTTCTTGAGGCTGCTCTTCACCTTGTTTCTTTTGTAATGCTTTTAGAATACTCATAAATTCTCCGCATTTAGTCTCTAGTCCGGAGTCTCAAGTCTCAAGTCAATGAATAATTAGGACTTGGGACTTTGAATATGAGCCTTGAGACTTGAGACTCTTTAATAAAACCCGCCTACTTCTTCAATTTCGAGATTGACCTCATCATCCAAATCGTCAAAAAGATTTTGTTTCAAGCTGTTGGTACCATTTCCGTTGGAAACGGGCGAATTAGTTTGAAACTGTTTGACGTTTGAATTGGAAGTTGAATTTGTGGTCGTCGCTCCCGAATTTGTTTTGGTGTCGAGGCGATTGCGGTTACTCCAGAGTTCCTCACGAGCTTCGGCGGTTAAAACTCGGGCTGAACCGACGTTTTCGCTCTTTTGTTCGTGGGCGATGAGATTTTCCTGACGTGGTAATAAATCGAGGTTATCCGCCACTTCTTCGACGATTTGCCGGCCGATGATCTGCTCGCCGGCGGCATAACCCGACAACATCGAATTATCGCAAAGATTATTGATCTGACGCGGAATCCCTTCGGAGCATTGATAAATCAAATCAATCGCGCCGGGCGTAAAAATATTCGGCTGTTCACTGCCGGCAATCAGCAGCCGTTCCGTAATGTAGCGTTCAACCTCTTCGGTATCCGGCAAAGAGTGCATTTTGCAGCGCAAGGCCACGCGTTGTTTGAGTTGGCGCAAATTTGGTTGATTCAATTTGTCACGCAGTTCGGGCTGTCCGGTCAAAACGATTTGCAGATGTTTGGCGTTATCCGATTCAAAATTGAGCAGCAGGCGGATTTCTTCTAACACGTAATCGGAAAGCTCATGAGCTTCGTCAATAATCAAAACGGTGCGAAGTCCGCGACGGTGACGCTCTTCTAAAACCCGGCCCATCTGCGTTAAAAGCTCCGCTTTATTGTTCCAATCCTTGATGCCGAGCATCTGCGTCACATGATGATAAAATTCATCAATCGAAAGACGCGGATTAAAAACATACGCCGCCAAAACGCTCGAATCCAGACGGCGTAAGATCCAGCGCAAGGCGGTTGTTTTACCGGTGCCGACCTCGCCCGTCAGGACAATCAAACCTTTGGCGTTTTCCAAACCGTAATACAGGCTCGCCAAGACTTCGTTATAACTCGGCGTGAACACGATAAAACGCGGATCCGGGGTTAGGGTAAATGGTGAATCTTCTAAACCGTAAAATTCTCTATACATAATTTGCCTCTTTTTCATCGGTAGTCCGGACTCGATGGTCTGAACTTTCAAAATATAGCGCAAACACGCTCAAGCGCGAACTCCAAACTTTTCTTAAGACCCGAACCGTTCAAAAATACGGGTTTTTTCAAACAAAATTATTAACAAAGGAATACTGCCGACGGCCACTACCAGACCGGCCAGAACTTTGAGCCAATATGAACGCTTTTGCCACGAAATCTCCTGGCGGGTCAAAAGCGGTGGAATCGAAGCCAGCACCGGCAGTCCGGTGTAATGTTTGGCATCTTCGATACTTTGAATTTTGAACAGACGCGGAATCTCAAAAATTCCGGCTAAAAACAATCCGAGGGCTAACCCGAGCCCGGCGCCCATCAAAGCAAACATCGGTTTTTTGGTGGCATTGACCGGTGATTGCGGCAGGTTCGCCGGATCCACTACTTCAATCGTTTCACCTTGCGCGTTGCTGTCTCGTTCAACCTGACTTTGGGCATCGTTTTTCTTTTTCAAGGTGTCTTCGTAGGTAGTCTTGGCCGACTCATATTGATTCGTAATTGATTCTAAAGCCACTTTGACATTGGGAATGGTATTGATTTTCGCCTCAAGAATCGAAATTTGAGTCGCATTATCGCGCAATTCCTGATCCTTCATGGTCATTTGCTGGTCAATCAAACCGATCTGGCTTTCGGCCTTTTGCTTTTCGATTTCCAGATTTTTGGTCTGGACGATAACTTTGTTGTTTCCCCGTTTGGTGGCACTCGCGATTCGTTCCTGATTCGAAGTTTTGAGTTGCCCGATCTCATCGTTGATTTTATCAATCTGCGTTTGGGCTTCGATCACGTCAGGATGTTTTTCACGATACTCTTTTTTCAAATTAACCAATTTAGCCGTTAATTCAGCCCGTTTTTTAATTAGTTCGCCATAGGCGGTAGTGCCCTCGATGCCCGATTGATCAATATCGTCTTTGGCATCTTTTTCTCCGAACTGCTGAACCAGATTCATCTGACTATTGAGGGTGCGGATACTGTCATTCAAACGCCCTTTTTCAACAATCAGCGTTTCCTTTGACTTTGAAATACCTTCTTCGCGTTGACGTAACCCCTGCAACTGAGCAATCAGCCCCTGAGCAGATTCCGGCAAGGTTTCAACATTTTGCATCATAATTTGCAAACGTTGCTTTTCAATTAAATCAAGATTGTTTTTGGCATCATTCAATTGCTTATCAATAAAATCTTTGGTTTTATCGGCAATCTCAATTGACCGGGTAATTTGTTGATTAACATATTTGCCGGCCAGTTCCGCCGCCACATTGCGGGCCGCTTCGGGCGTCCGGTCACGATACGAGAGCTTAAAACCGGTGACTTTATTGTCATCGCCTTTTTCCGGCTCGACCACAATTGCCTTGTGCATTTTTTCAATGATCAACTCCATCGGCATTCCCATCCCTCTTTCCTGCTCATAGAGTTTGTATTTGCCAACTATCGGCTCCAGCGTGGAGCGGCTCAAAATCTGTTGATTCATTTGATTCAGACGTTGTGACAAATCTTCTTCGGATAGAGACTGAACTACTTTTTCAGAAATAGTTGGAGATTTAAGCGTCAATAATGTCTTTGACTCATACATACTCGGTAGTTTCCAAACTACGTATCCAACCGCCAGTCCAAAGGCAATCGTCGGCAACAAAATGTGCCATTTCCTGCGTTTGAACATCTGCAAAAATTCGCCTGCCGTGCGTTGTCTAAATTCTATTGCCATCTTCTCTCTACCTCTTAAAAGCGATTATCTGTCTCGGAATTTGAAGTTGACTCGTATCGTTTCAACAACCAACGAATTCCGATCGTTAAGGCGATCAAACAAACTCCTAAAATTAAAATCCCTTCGGCTTCGGTAATATTGCCGAAAACTAAATAAGTGTTTGATGTCTGAAATAAAAATGTCATCGAAAACATTGCTTAACCCCTCTCTTCAAACTAAAGGTTCCCCAAAAGTTTCTTGGCCTCCTGAGCCTCTTGCTGACTTAAATTCTTTTCGTTCCTGAGAGCGCTTTCGACCTCTCGCTTAGCATTCGGTTTATCGCCGGACGAGGCCATCGCCAGCGCCAAACGCAACCGATAGGCGGGATTAGCCGGCGCTCCGGTCCGTGCGATTTCGGCTTCGTCCAACGAAATTGCCTTCTTAAATTGCTCAATGGCGGGCGCATGCAAACCTTTTTTGTAAAAGACCAAACCGAGCGTGTCATAATACCCGGCGACGTTTGAATTTTTGTTGACGCAGGATTGCGCGAGCTGTAAAGCCTCGTCCAAGTTACCTTTGTCATAAGCAGCAATGAGCCAAGCCAAATTGTTAGCCGCAATCGGTGAATCCGGGGCAATTTCCAGAGCTTTCCGATAATTCTTCTCGGCTTCGTCCAAATTTTGGCGAGCATCTTCGAGCATTCCGATCAAGCTGTAAACGGCTGCCGAAGGCTTTTTCTCCAACACCTTTTTATATTGTTCGAGGGCCCGGTCGGTTTGGTTTTGACCAATTAAAATCGCGGCATAAGCCGAATAAGCCGGCAGGTATTCGCCATCCGCTTCGATGGCTTTGTTTAATTCGGTTTGGGCTGCCTCAATATTTTTTTCCGCGATAAAAACATCCGCTTTCAAATAATGCAGCGAGGCCGTGACGTCTTTTGGTTGCGTATTCTCCGTTAAAACCTGGTCCAGCCGGGTTTGGGCATTGGCAAATTGTTTTTGCTGTTTGAAGACTGAAATAATCCCGTTTAGCGCATCAAAATTTTTCTTGTCAAGCGAAAAGGCTTTTTCAAAATGGGTCAGAGCCTCGGTTAAGTTTTTCGCCACCAGTTCGACTCGTCCCAGATTGGCATATGCGCTCGAAGAATTTGGCGAAAGTTTGACAATTTCTTTCAAATCAGTCCGGGCTTCATTGATTTTGCCGAGTAAAAGATAGGCCTGACCGCGGGCCGAAATGGCCTGCACCCGGAGCCGTTCGAGGTCTGGCTGGCTGACATCCACGCTCGGATAGCTCTTTTGTAAAATATCAAACAGCTCATTGATCTGAACAAGGGCGATTTGCGGCTCGCCGGCGGTAAAACTCGCCTGAACTTTCAAAAGTTTGGTGTTCAGATATTTCGGATGATATTTTTCGAGATCGCCGATAAAGGCGCGGGCTTGTTCAACTTGTCCGAGTTCGAGCCGGGCCTGAGTCATATAAAAGAGCGCATTTTTCAAAGACGGTTGTTTTTTCAAGACCTCTTCTAAATCTTTGACCGCTTCTTCGGCTTTATTTTCCTGTATTCTGAGACGGGCGCGGAGCATCAAGGCTTCGGCATCCGTGTCATTGATAATCAAAAGTTTTTCAATCTGTTCGGTAACCTGAGCCGTTTCTTTGCGTTCCAGATAAATTTCGGACAAACGGTACCGGGCGCGGACAAATTCGGGCGCATCTTTCAAAATTGCCTGAAAGGTCGCAATCGCATCGGCTTCGCGACCGACTGCCGGAGAAGCGTAAAATTCGCCCAGCGGCATCCGTCCTTCCGGGCTGTTACCCTGTGCCTGCGCCAGGTCCTGAAAGGCTTTTTCGGCCTTTTCGAGCTGCTTTTGTCCGAGATAAAAGGCGGCGATCGCTTCGCGGGCTTCAATATTGGTCGGCTCGGCTTCAATGGCCTTCTTAAATTGGGCTTCGGCTTCGTTTGGACGATCCGAATAATTAAAAAACCGGGCGTATTCGAGATACCCGAGAGTTGATGTTTGATTGACCGAAATAGCTTTTTTGATGACGTTTTCCGCTTCTCCGGCCTTGTTCGATTTCATATAAAACCGGGCCAGACTGAGATATGATTCAACCCGGTTCGGGTCAAGCGAAATGGCGTGATTGAGAACGTCTAAAATCTCCTTTTCGGGCTTTTTCTGCACCGAGAGGAGACTTGCTTTCAAAATATGGGCTTCGATAAAATTCGGATTAACCGCAAAAATTTCAGTTAAGGCTTTTTCGGTTTCGGCGATGCGGGGCGGATCAACCAAGAGATAATAATTGCCGAGTTTGCTTTTGGCATCGAGGTGATCGGATTTAATTTCCAGAACTTTTCCGAGTTCGTTGATGGTTTCATAGACATTGCCTTGACCTTCGCTGGCCCGAGCCAGTCCCCAATGCGCTTCGGCTGAGTTTTTATCCATCTCGGCCGCAGCCCGAAACTCCATCACCGCTTCCTGAAACTTACGCTGTTTGAGCAGTTCTTCGCCGCGAATTAAATGTTTTTCTTTGTTGGCGCAAGCCGAAAAGGAAAGGATTAACCCGAAAGTTAAGACAATTAGAAAATAGGTAGAAAAATTTTGGCACTCTCTCAAAAACATAGCTTAAATTACACTCATTCCAATAAATTGCTGTTCGTCACAAGCGATCGGGGCATTGATTACTTTTGCTTACTGAGCTTCCTGATTTCTAAAAACGGGGGGCAACCCAGGCTTAAAAACCACTATTGGAAAATTTTTTTGTTTTCAATTCGGGGTTATTGTTTTCAAGTTTCGGATTTTGGCAAAATCCTCGGTTAGAAATCAATAGCCTTAAAAAAGTTGCCAACAACTGTTGGACATTCAAAAAAAACCTCTAATCCAACTGATATTCCAAAAAATCTTTCAGCCGATTAATTTAGCGTCCAAGTTATAAGATTCGCCAGTGATTATAACTTAATTTTATTCGGGAACAAAACGAGGAAGAGCTTCCGCGGCTTGTGCGGATAGATCGAGGGCAGTTTGTAAGGCTTCGCTTGCAGAGTGTCCGACCGAGGTCATAACCCGAATCATCGCGCCATCGGAGCGGCGACGAAAAACACTGTCCCAGACAGTATAAACCTTGTCATGGTATTCGCTCGCGACCGCCCGTCCGCGCCCCTGATACCAGTAGATCATGACCGCTTTGGACTGTCCGTTTTCGATGATATAACGATTGGCGGTAAAGGATTTTCCGCCGGGTGTGGTAATTTCGACCAGTTCGGGCTCTTTCATTTCCCAGCCCGCGCCGGGTAAACAATTTTGCGGACTATGATAAGTTGCGCCCGATCGTTGAGAGGCATAATAACCAACGTAGAGATTGGCAAATCTGCCGTTGGAGTCGAGGTATTCACGCATCACATAATCGCTCGTGCGAAGCACGGATTCGGTTTGCTCGCTAAATCGAATATCGCTTCCCTTTTGCGTCCAATTACCCAGTTTAGCCGGAATCTCGCGCAAGGGAGCCCGTGAAACAACTGCTTCGCCGCGTTGTTCGAACCAATTGATAAACAAAGCCGAGAAAATCAGGACAGCAATTAAAACCGACGCGGAGATAGGGCGATGGGGCGATGGGGCGATGGGGTGGGGGGGTTCACTCTCGACTCTCGGCTCTCGAGGCTGAACTTTTTTGGCCGCAAAATTGACCGAGATCAGCAGAATTAACGCCACCAAATAAACCAGCCAGCCGGATAGATCGTGGATCAACCCTTCCGTCGCCTGCTTGCCGTAATAAAAGGTTAAAATACCGGTCGAAGAAACCCGGCCGGCGTTGGTCACGATCGCAATCGGAATCGCCGAGAACATCAGAATGACGGCACGCACCCAATCAAAACGAGATTTTTCGCGGGTAAAATACCACAGCACGAGTCCAAGCGTCACGAGTGTCATCAGACTTCGGATTCCGCTGCACGCCTCGACCACTTCTAAGGCGACGGTCTGAATCGAGCCGCGCGGCAAGATCTCAATCACATTTCCCTTTCTGAGCGGGGAAATATCAAAGATCCGAATGCCCCAGACGGCCAGTTGCGAAGCCCAAATCTGAAGCGGAAACGCAATTTTATTAAAAATAATTTGCGGAATCGGAATCGCTAAAAGGAGCAATACAAACGGCACCGTCAATAATTTTAAGAGTTTCGCCCCCCAAAAATAAATGACGAGTCCGATCAAGATCAAAACCAGTGAAATTCGCTGGACGAATAATTCTGCGCCCAGCGTTCCGGCGAGAAGCATCGCTAAAGCCAGTAAAATCGTGCCGCCGCCTACCCAAAATGAAGGGCTAATCAAAGCATTTGGTAACGTTTCCCATTCATTCCAAATAATGTAGCCAATCACCAACGGCACTAAAAGCCCATGAGAATAATTTTCGTCCGTCCACCAATCGCGTCCGAGTTTGGCTAAAACGGTAGCGTAGAGAAACGCCAACGTCACCACAATCGCTATCGGCTTCCAAAATTGTTTAAGCGAAAAATTCATTTTGGGCAATGCAAAGGTTAAAAAATTATTAAAATCGTTTTGATAATTAGGAACAGAGTAGGAAAGGCAGAATAACACAAGAATTCCACAACCTCTTGATTGTAACAAATTTTTAATTTTTATTTTCGGTTTTTTTTGGCGCTTAGGCTTTCCGGTGCAAAATAAAATCAGCCAGTTCGCCTAAGATTTCAGTATCTTGGTCAATTTTATCGAGGGATTGCAGGGCTTCGGCGTGAATTTTTATGGCTAAGTCCTGTGCTTTTTCGAGTCCATACAGACTGGGATAGGTAGCCTTTTCAGCAGTTAAATCTTTGCCCGCGGTTTTGCCTAATACTTCGGTGGTTTGGGTAATATCGAGCAAATCATCCGTAATTTGAAAGAGCAGTCCGAGCCTTAAAGCATAACCCGTAATCGCTTCAAGTTCGCTTTGAGAGGCTTTGGCAATGATAGCTCCGGCCAGGGCTGAAACGACGATCATGGCCCCGGTTTTGGATTGATGGATCCGTTCGAGCTGGGCGATGGAAATACTTTTCCCTTCAGCTTCGAGGTCAAAATGCTGACCGGCCACCATTCCGAGGGGCGTTCCCTCCGCCCGCGCAATCTCCGAGATAAGTTTGACTCTCACTTCAAAGCTTAGCATTTCATCTTCGGCAATGGTCTGAAACGCCAGGGCTTGCAGACAATCACCGGCTAAAATAGCGGTCGCTTCATCAAATTTAACGTGACAGGTTTCGCGCCCGCGCCGCAAATCATCATCGTCCATCGCGGGCAGATCATCGTGAATGAGCGAATAAGTGTGAATCATTTCAACCGCAGCCGCAGTTCGCAAAAGAGATTCTTCGGACGCGCTGAAAATTTTCCCAACCGCTAACACCAGAGCCGGTCGAAATCTCTTTCCACCCGCAAAGAGACTCCATCGAATCGCCTTGTGAAGTTTTTTCGGTTCAGTTTCTGATGCCGGAACAAGTTTATCCAGCGCTAAATCAACGCTCTTTCGACATTCGGCAAAAAATTTTTCCAATTTGCTCATCCGTCTTAGCTTATATTTTTTCTCCAAAGGCTTCAAATTTGCTGAAATCATCCGACTGAAAATCACTGATTTTAGCCAATAAAAAACTATTTTGTCGGTAAATCAAACAAAAAATCAGGCATTTGCCCAACTCGAATTGACCTTTGCCACTCTTTTCACATATAATTTGAGTTTTTCGACTAGCGAAAACTTTTCGCTATCAGACGAGGGAGAGTTCAGAAAAAATGAGTTACGCAATTATTAAAACGGGCGGAAAACAATTCAGCGTTGAAGCCGGACAAACTTTACGGGTTCCATCAATGGCCGATAAGAAAGAAGGCGAAAAGGTTGATTTAGAAGCCCTTTTGGTCGGTGGCGGCGACGGTGTTTCGCTTGGCGGAGCAACGGTCAAAGCAACCGTTCTCGGACATGGACGCGCCGATAAAATTATTGTTTTCAAGAAAAAACGTCGCAAACAATACAAACGCAAACAAGGTCACCGTCAAGGTTTTACCGAAATTAAGATTGAAAAAATTTAAGTTTAGAGGAGAATGGTCTTCGGTTTTTGGTCTTTGGGCTTAGTTTTCTAAATCCAACCTCCAGAATCTAAAATCCAAAATCGAAATATGGCTCATAAGAAAGGTGTAGGTTCATCCAGAAACGGACGCGATTCAAACGCGCAGAGATTAGGTTTAAAGAAATTCGGCGGCGAAAAAGTTCTCGGCGGTAATATTTTAGCCCGCCAACGCGGAACAAAATGGAAACCGGGCAAAAACGTCGGACGCGGAAAAGACGATACGCTCTTTTCGTTAATTACCGGCGTGGTCAAATTTGAAAACAAAGGTCAAAAAGGCAAATTCATCAGCGTCTATGCCGAAGGCGCAGCCGAGCTTCAGCCGAAAGTTGTGACTCCGGCCGCCTAACAATTTCAAAAAAACAAAAAAGATGTCAGCATTGAGAAATTCGATGCTGGCATCTTTCATTTTTTATAATTCTTTTAACGGTGATATTTTTGAACATATTGAGGAACGACGATATGGCTCTTTAATTTGTCGTCGCTAATCGCTTTTCCCGCAGTAGTTGGAAGTGGAATAACTCCTGCCCAAACGTCCAAATCATAATCTTCGTCGTCATCAATCGGCGGTCCCATCCGCATTTTGGCTGAAGCCTCGTTAATAGCTAATTTTAAGACGATCGTTGCCTTTAATTCTTTCAGATTCGGCTCGCGAACATCCGCCCAGCGGTTTGGAATCAGATGCTCGGTAAAAGCAAACAACGCTTCATTTTTCTCGGCTTCATCGGTCACAACTTCCGCCGCGCCAAAAATCACGACCGAACGGTAATTGAGCGAATGATGAAACGCTGAGCGCGCCAAAACCAGACCATCTATGAGCGTCACCGTCAGACAGACCTCAATTCCTTTGGACATTTCGCGCATCATCCGGCTGGCCGCCGAACCATGCACAAAAAGAAGGTCGCCTTTTCGCCCGTAAGCGGTCGGAATCACAAAAGTTTGCCCTTCGATCGTGAACCCGAGATGACAAATAAAAGCTTCGTCAAGAATTTTGTAAATTGTTTCGCGGTCAAAATGGCCGCGCTTAGGAATGCGTTTCAGTTTTGTGCGTCGGGTTGGTTTAATTTCGTTGCTCATAATTCTATTTTCGTTTTTCAATAATCTCTGCTTTCGCCAAGGGAAAATATTTCTCTTCGATGACCTTAAAATGATAATAAGCAGGTCAGCATATATTATGCGACATAATGACTTGGCGGAAACACGCACGGAGTAAGTAGGTCAGCAAATGTTTTGCGACAGATTGAAAATAAAGAAAAGTTTGCAAATAGTTGAGTCACTTTCGTTTTTGGGTTTTCTTTATTGTCCATTGTCCATGGTTAATTGTGCATTGGTGCTTATTATTCGTATCTGAGAGCATCAATCGGGTTTAATCGAGCGGCTTTCCAGGCCGGCAATAATCCGAAAATCAACCCGAGTCCGACTGAAACAACAAAGCCGGCAATCGGAGCCCAGAGCGGAATGTAGGTCGGAATGATCATTTGAATCAAAAATGAAAGCAGCACGCCAATCACGATCCCCAAAACTCCGCCTAACCCCGTCAAAGTTGCAGCTTCGATTAAAAACTGCGTGATAATGTCCGTCCGACGCGCGCCGATGGCTTTGCGAATCCCTATTTCTTTAGTCCGTTCAGTCACCGAAACGAGCATTATATTCATCACCCCGATTCCGCCAATCAATAACCCGACACTCGAAATTGCCACCATCAGAATAAAAATGCCGCCCGTGATAGCCCCGAACTGTTTGATAATTTGGTCTGAGGTCTGGACCCCGAAATTATCCGGTTTATCAAATGGGACATTTCTTTCGCGGCGCAGGATATTTCGCATTTCTTCGAGTGCATCATTCATTTTGCCGGGCTTGGCCAACGCCATAATGAAACAGTCTTCGTTATTCGGATAGAGTTGTTTGATTGTCTTAAACGGCAGATAAACCGTTTTGTTTTCATTATTCGGGTCTTCAGCGCCAATTAAGAAGATCTCTCTTTCCTTGAGAATTCCAATGATTTTATAGTTGCGTCCCTCAATTTGAAGTTCCTGGTCAAGGGCATTGGAAAAAGGAAAGAGCGTATTGGCCACATCAATTCCGATAACCGCTACCTTGGCCCGTCTGGCTTCTTCG
>JANOEF010000097.1:0-1501 GCA_031413075.1 Acidobacteriota bacterium
GCCCAGAATAAAAGCATTTGTGTCTAAAACTCTGCCCAGCGCGGCTTCAATTTCTGAGCGCAACAAATCGTTTTGTTGTTTTATATCAAGTAGTGGAACATTCATATGGTTATTCTGACAATTTGCAAACAGAAAGGCAAACTCTCTCAAGTCCAACAAACTTCAATTAGTTGATTAATGAGGCGTTCGACAAAATAAAGTTTATCGGACTAAAATTTATAAATGATTTCAGATAAAAAACAGCAGACAAACGAAGTTATCAAACGTCTCAAAAAAATGTATCCTGATGCACATTGCGCTCTGATTCATTCCAACGCATTTGAACTTTTGGTGGCCACCATCCTTTCCGCTCAATGCACTGATAACCGCGTAAATATTGTAACGGCAACACTTTTCCGCAAATACCGAGGTCCGCAGGATTATTTAGAGGTTGAGGCAAAAGAAATTGGTGAAGACATCAAATCAATCAATTTTTTCAATAACAAAGCAAAAAATATCCGGGCAATGTGCGAAAAACTTGTCGAAAACTTCAAAGGCGAAGTGCCAAAGACCATGGATGAACTTTTGACGCTCAACGGCGTGGCCCGCAAAACCGCTAATGTCGTTTTAGGAAATGCTTTCGGAATCGCTTCCGGCGTGGTGGTGGATACTCACGTTTCGCGGCTGTCGCAACGTTTAGGTTTGACCGAAGCAACGACGCCGGAAAAGATCGAAAAGGATTTAGCCGAATTAGTCCCGAAAAAGAACTGGGTGATGTTTCCGCATTGGATGATTTTTCACGGCCGACAGGTTTGCAACGCGCGAAAACCGAAATGTGAGGAGTGTCAATTAGCAGAGATTTGTCCGAAGGCTGGCGTCTAAAAAATGAATGAAAAACGTGAACCGATTCCGACTTGGGTTTGAAAACTATCCGAAAATTTTCTTAAAATCTACTCTAATCCCTTCACTTTCAATAGTTTGACTGTGTAAAATTTCTTCACCCTTTGCAGATGTCACGAAAATCGTTTGTCCAAAGGGTTCAATTGTCCAGACAGCTTTGACTCCGGCCTTTATCATTTTCCTAGCCTTTTCCAACAAAGTTTGAATATTGTGACTAGCGGAAATTACTTCAATCGCCACAATGGGCATTTCAGCATATTTCGGAAAATCTTGAAGGAAATTAGGTTTGATTTTTTCCTTTGGATAAACGCAAACATCAGGGGTAATGCTTCCATTTCCAATTTTTAAGGTGAGTTCCGGCAGAGCAATAATCCCTGTGTTTTCAAGTAATTGATACATGATGTTAGCACAAATGTAACTGTGATTTAGTGATGGCATCTCTTCCTTATCCTCTTCTACAAAATCCTCAAGTTTGACTTCTGCTAGCATTTTTTACCTCTTTTTGATTTTAGCTCAATCACCTTCTATTTCCAATCACCAACGACAGTCCATCTAATTGTCTTTGCAAATCTTCCTGCGAAATTTGGGCGTATTTTTCGGGTAAATATTTGCGGTTTGAGGA
>JANOEF010000098.1:0-3647 GCA_031413075.1 Acidobacteriota bacterium
CTTTCTGACTATTTTTTAATTCGACAATATTTTCTTTTAGCGCAGTCATATGTAGGTGGTTGACGTGAGCGTCTTTGTCTGCTGAATGAGTATTAACTTGTTTTTCCAAACCCTGCATATCGGTTTCTATTTGCCTAACATCATTAACCACCTGTTTTAATGACCAGATCAGACCTCCGATAGAAATTAATCCGCCGCCAATTGTGACAAAAAAACCTGCCAACAAAAAATAGTCTTTGATATTCCATTCCATAGCCCTGTAGGAGTTGTCCAAAATAAAAAAACACCGAGAATTTCCCGATGTTTTAAGATAGTTGAAAGTTTTGATTAATTGTTTTGTCACAAACGGCGGTTGCCCGCCATACCTCCAATGCCAAGCCCGACCCCAAAGGTAATTACGCCAATTTTCCAGCGTTGTTTCTTTAGTTTTTTAACGTCTGCAGTCAGTAGTAAATTTTCGTCACGAAATTGATTTGCTTGAGCAATGTAGTTGGTTATTCGTAGATCTTTTTCAAAGATAATCGTTTCCAATTTGTTAATTCGTTCACCTTGCACATTATCGGCGCGGGATTGTTCTGCCCGGTAGAGCTTTTGCCACTCTACTGACGTGCTTTGACAACTCGCATAATCGGCTTCGAGCTGTCTGGCTTTGGTCTCAAAATAAACTTTGTCGGCGACGGTTTGCCGGATGACCTTGACGTCCTGGGCGGTAATCGTAAATTTCTCCTGTTCCGCCGGCGGTGATGGAGTTGGCGTTTGGGCAAAGATCGAACTGAGTCCGATGACTAAGCTGATAAGTAGAAGTGATAAGAATGTTTTCATAATTTTCTTTCCTTTTGTTTAGTTGGCTTGCGAACAGAATTCGCGTGACAGTTGACGCCCCGTTTCTTTGACCTCTTGGCAAAGACTGCGGACCGCGTTTTTGACGTCTCGTTCAGTTTCGATCTCATTTATCTTCTGCTGATGACGGTCAAAAATTTCTTTGAGTTTTTCGGCACTTTCCTTATTTCGTTTCGATTCCGATTCAATCAGCAGATCAGCTTGAGCTTGGTTTTGTGACCGAAGCAAATCATTTTGTCCGGCCAGTTGTTCCGCTTCGGCACGGATTCCTTGCTCACGGACGATTGAATCATCGAGCTCTTGTTGGATTCTTTGATTGATATTCGATTTCCCGACGGATTTACCATATAAATAAATGCCGATGATGGAAGCAATGACGAGAACGATAAATGTCCCCACGATTATTAATTTCCATCTTGGCGAAAGTTGAAGAAACGACTCAAGTTTTTCGTGTGCACCCATAAAACCCTCAAAAATAACTGAAATTAAAAGTAAGCGAACTGAGAGATTTATTGTTGGCAACGTTTTTAAGTCTATTTTGAGGGATATTCTTCTAATTCGACCGCACATTCGGAGCAGACTTTCCAAAGATGTTCGTCATCGCCATCAATTACTATTTCAATTTGATGTATTGGGCAAAGTGTCGGATTTAAAACCCAATTCAATAACCACTCTTTTGTTTGGTCGAGTTGACTCATAGTTTTTTGACAAACTTAATATTCTTTCGACTCACATCAGTATTAGCGTCAATTTGATGCTCCAATCTTTGATTAGCTTTCCAGCTATCCACGAGATAATGAACGAATCGGTAAAGTAACCAACAAGCTGAAATAAAAACAATTAACCAGCCAATTTTTGTCCACAGACCTTCGGAGAAGGGAAGTCCAGCAGCTCTTTGAGCATAGTCGGAAACAACTTCAAAACCGACATTTGCACCAAAAATCCCTGCTAAATCGCGTTTAATTGAAGCCCAAAACCCTATTTTGTTATATGGTTCCGGGTCAAGGATTTGCTCAACGTCATTGATATTCTTCACAAGATTCGGCTCAAGCGTGGACGTGGGGAGTGGATTTATTGGAGAAGTTACGACAGGATTTTGCTCAGTTTCTTGGTCGTGGTCGGAAACTGAGTTGGTAGAATTAGCGGAGAAAACTGCATCCGCGCTTTGAGTCGAATCTATTTGGGGAATCTCTAATTCGATGTCATCTTCTGAGATCTGAGTAAAATCAACTATTACCCTTTCAGGACATTTCAAATTTTGCTTGGAAAATATCAGGTAATAATCGAGCATTTTTTCGTCATAATGGTTTACCCGATAATCCGCACCATTGTAGCGTTTGGCAAAGCCTTGAAAATCCCGTAATGTTGCCCGGCGCAATTCGTCGTCCAGCCCCCAATTTTTGATGAGTTTAATAAATGCATCCAGCTGAGCCTTTTCACCGGTTTGAAAACTGCCAACCATTTGGTCAACCGTTTCAAAACCCATCTCCTCGAAGTTAAAGCCCATTGGTTGAAAAAGTCCGTAGCTGGTTGCCATCAAGGCGGCGTGTTTATTCAGCGAAAGAGCCTCGTTAAAAACTTCGTAACGATGTTTTTTCCCGTGCCGGTTCTGGTAAGAATAACTTAAATGGGGATGTGAGCGGTCAAACTGTCCACCTGTATGTTTACGAAATTGATGTCCCTCGAAGCGAATTAGCAGTCGGTTTTTTTCATCGAATCCTGAACGTCCACCGCTTTCAACCGTGGCTACTGCTTTAATGGCAGCAACTTCGCAGCCCAATTCCTTCGCGGCCTCGCAAAAATCCTGAAGTTTCAGTCTATCCATAAAAATAAGCCTCAAAAAATCTTGAGACTTACGATAGTTGAATTGACTGTTTTATTGTTTTTCCGTGCTTGAGTGATCAATAACAAGTGGAATTGAAGAATTGTTAAAGTGTCCTAAAAACGGGGTTTCTGAGACTAATATTTAGGGCTTTGATTTTTGTTTTTCCCCGGCTGCATGCACGGTTTGAAACGCCTCCGAGACTTCTTCAGCCCGCTCCGGTTTATCTGCAACATAGTCGCACAATATCTTCTGTAACGAAGAGTGGTTCGTTCTTATTAAAAGCCGGCATAGATTAGGCACGAATAACGCAAAGACTTGCGGGGCGCAATGGACAAATCTTCTAAGCAACTCCCAAAGTATGTCAGGATTAATTGTTTTAAAATACTCATCAATATCGCCTACATCAGGCTGGTCTATGGTATTAGCGGAGAAAAGTATCTCAAGCAAGGGAGTAGCCTTTGGTGGATAACGAATGTAGCGTTCTTCAGCATTATTGCCGCTCCCATACATTTGAGGCATGTCGATCCAATAGAAATAAGTGCCACATTGAGGGCAGCGGTAAAAGTCCTCCTGGGAGACACTAAGTAGGCGGCGGGTGAGCTGGTAGGTGGGATTGAGATAATACTCATCCCGTCCCGTATTGACAGTAAAATCATCTGGAAGGTCTCCGCAAAGAGAGCATTTTTCGACCATATCGGAATTTATCGGCTAATAGTCTTTAGGCAAAATTGTCGCAAAAAGGGTCGTTTTTAGGATTAGCCAAAAAGACCGCAGACATGTCTTATAATACATTATGGCATCCATTGAACGCACCGCGTATCCGCGTCTGAAACAAAATTTTACAACTGGAGAAATCAAAGATTTTTATACTCCAACTTTGGAAGAAATCAATTTTGTCCGACAAACTGCCCGCAAATCAGACACCCAACTCCATTTGCTGATTCAATTGAAAGTATTCAATCAGTTAGGTTATTTTCCAAAT
>JANOEF010000099.1:0-9535 GCA_031413075.1 Acidobacteriota bacterium
CAAACAAAAAAGATTTCAAGTTTTCCGGTCATCATTTTCGGCCGGGAATATTGGCAAAATTTATCGGAAATGATGAATGATATGGCCAAGGCAAAAAGTATTTCGCTGGCCGATTTGGATCTTTTGCTGATCACCGATTCGATTGATGAAGCAATCATACATCTTTCAAAACACTCAATCGAACGGTTCGGATTAAAAAGCCCCCCGCCGGAGCGTTCCTGGATTCTGGGCGAAAAATAGGTTTTCAAATATCAGATTGAAAGGCGTTCGCGAGTTCAGCCGACGGTTGAAACCGGAAATCTTAATTCTGCCTCAGTTCCCCGACCTTCGAGATTTTGAATCTTCAGACTGGCTGAAGTTCCGTAGTGATTCTGCAAGCGGCTCTTGATATTATTTAACCCAACCCCGTTTGAAATTTTCTCTTGATTAACTCCCACGCCGCTATCAAAAACGGTCAGCCGCAAAAAAACTTCACCGCTCTGCGTTTCCAGTTGAGCGGAGATTTTCACCAGTCCGCCCTGTTTGATTTTTGAAATGCCGTGTTTGATGGAATTTTCGACCAAAGGCTGCAATATCAAAGTCGGAATCCGAATTTTTTGCAGATCTTTCGAGACCTCAATTCTCACTTCCAGCCGTTCTTCAAAGCGGGCGCGTTCGATTTCCAAATATGACTCGATCAATTTTAGTTCCTCTTTAAGGGTGGAAAATTCGCCGGTCGAGCGCAAAACTCCGCGCAGCAATTGGGTCAAACGCATCAGAGTCTCAAAGGCTTTGTCGGGTGCCGTATTTATCAGATAACCGATGGTCGTCAACGCATTAAACAAAAAATGCGGATTGATTTGGGCGCGCAAAGCGGACAGCTGAGCCTCGGTCGCCAGCTTTGAAAACTCCTGTTCACGCAAGTCTTGTTCGCATCGCTCGTGCGTGACGCGCAAAGCATCAATTCTCCGGGCCGCCAACAACCCAACCGATTCCAACATCTCAATTTCATCTGATAAAAGATGCCGCCCACCCGCAAAATCTTTCAAATTTACCTGAAAAAACGGTGATTCGGCGGTCGGAACAAAGACTTTTGCCGATCGGGGCGTAAAATTAACCACCGGAAGTTTTGTTTCGTTTGCGGTTTGATAAACTTCGGTCCAGATTACGCTGTTGGCCGTCAGCGCGGGCGCCAGGGTCAGGCAAACGGTGTCGAGAACCGCCTCGGCCGAATCCTTTTCCTCAACCTTCTGTGCCAATTCAAGGCGCAGTTTCTCGTAATTAGCCCGTTGCAGGATGATTTTATCCGTCAGCCAAACCGCAAAATTATGCAAACTTGGGTAGATCAAGGCTGTCGCCACCCATAAAATAATGATCAAACTGATGGCCTGGACATCGTTGCGGTCGTGCGTTTCGTGATAACGAAGGAGCGGCGAGGCGACAAAAGTGTAAAGCCCAAAGGCCATTAAAGTCAGCAGAATCAAAGATAAAGCGCGTTTCAAAAAAAGATCGGCAAAGGCAAAACGATAATCCTGATATAAAATGACAAGTGCCAACGGAAGCGAAGATTGATGAGCGATGAGTTCGACCAGCCACGATTTTTCTTCGGCTTCACCGCTCAAATGAAGTGCCGAAAACGTAAAAATCAGGAGCGCCGAGATCCAAACCGCTTTTCGTTCAATCGTTTGTTGAAAATTAAAGACAAAAAGTCCGCCAAGTAAGCCCAGCGAACCAAAAGTCAAGACCTGTAAAGCTAAATTTGAAGGCGCTGAGTTTGCCGAAATAGCCGTTTGAAAATGCAAAACAGTAGCAAAAACACTCAAACCATACGCGGAAAAGATGAGCCAAATCTTCTTTTTATGTTCTGAATCTTTTAAGGCTGAATGCACCACGACTGACGGCAAAAAACCCAGCGCGGAATACGAAACCGCCGTCAAAAGCGGCGAAACCGTACTGTCCCCGAAATCTCGCCAAACAAAAACTGAGAGTTCCCCGAAATTCCATAAAAGTCCAAGTACGGCCGTTGCCAAAAGCAAATAATCGATCGAAGAATCCTGCTTCGCCCGGCGATGACGAACAACCATGATCAGTAACAGCAAATACAGCGCAATGCCAAGCGTAAAGCCCAAAAGATTGACGAGTGATGCTGAATTAAAGGCGTTCATCGTAAAATTTTACGTTAAAGGATTTATTGGTGAATTGCAAAGGTTTTCTGAATGAGTGGTCGTTTTGGTGGAATGAATGGTCAGAGAAATTAGAGAGAAAAGTCTGAAACCTTTGGCAGATTCCAGACTTTTCAAATTTGAAATTAGAATTAATATTTCATCAATTCTTGCACCACTTTTTCAATCTCTTCCGGCTGCCGCAAAATGAATGAAATCGCGCAACCCGAATAAAAAAGTAGCTTTTCGGCTCTCATGTCTAATAACTTATTGGGCGGCGGGTTCTCACTCATCACGCAACAAAGCACGGAATCCAGCTTGCTGATAGTGTTTGTCAGGTGTTAAGGCTTCCGTTAATCCGCGTTCTTGCATCACAATAAACGAAACACAATCAACTAAGCCCCATTCTTTGTCGGGTCGGTTGCGAAACAAATCCATTGCCTGGGCGTAAAGTTTTTCCGAAAGCGGAATAATTTCAACTAGCGGGTCTTCTTCAAGCGCGTCTAAAAGAGCAACAGCGGCTTCACGATAACGCTCTTTTGACAAAGCATTTCCGGTTTCTAACAAAATAGCTCGGGTTGTAATAAGCCGTGTTTGCTGGATTTCTAATTCTTCGGCGCGTTCGTGATGCTCGTCCGATTCAACTGACAATGCAATAGTAAAACCGGTGTCCAAAAAAACTTCATTCGTCATCAAGACTCGCCCCACCATAAAGATATTCGTCAATTTGCGAAGAAAAATCTTTAGGACCTTTGAGCTTTAATGAACGAGCGGTGCGAAGAAACGATTTCGTCTTTTCTTCAGGCAAAACCTTGACAGTAACGACAAGTTCAACTTGCGTGTCAGGCTTTAGCTCGACAGTTTGAGCCGGACGAAAAACTCGACCATCGAATGTTGCTTCAAGAATTTGACTCATTTTCTACCTCCAAAAAGAGAATAGCATAATCGTCAATAAAGAAACCGTCAATTTTTAGTTGATAGGGCACAACGCTACGGATAAATAGAGGAAACCCGCGCAACGAAAGATGATTTTTGATTGTCTTTTCCGACCGAGCAGATGCTTTCAGCCACCTTTCAAACTCATTTAATAAGCCTTTATTGACTTTTCTTATCGCTTTGCAATCTTCTTCGTATTTCTGGGAATCATCCATTTCAGTTCTTTGCCTTTTAGGGGAGTTATAAAAATTCAAAAATCAGAGACAGTTCTGATAAATTGCCTCCAGTTTTAACTGGAGGTGAGCGATGAAATGAATTGCGGCTTGAGCCAAATTGGTAAATTAAATCAATCATCCTCAATGCTTTAGCTAAAGCCTGTCAGGAATAAATACTATTTTTTAATTTCGGCTAAAGCCGGTCTTTAGACTAAAATCGTCCCGTCAGCTAAAGCAGACGGCAATTTATAGAACTGCCTTTTAATAAAATTAGTTGCTTAATTCAATTGCAGTTGCTCCCAACAGCGATTCAATTTTCTACCTTAACCCAGCCCGATTCAGCCTGGATATGAGTGCAGAGAGCCGGCTGTAATTCTGATGTATTTGAACCAGCCTTGAATGAAATTGACCGGGTTTTTTAAGATATTCAAAAAGTTCCCGCAATTGTAAAAGGGTTTCCACCGCTTCATCATAGGTCTTTGCTTGCTTTTGACCAATGAGAAAATATACTTTTTCCCAGAGTTCGTTTTCCTGTTTAACCAGTTCTTCAAGCCGGCGAATCCTTTCTTGTTCTGCTCTTTGTTTTTCTTTTTCTATTTTTTTCTCTGACAATTCCTCGGCCGATTTGAGTAATTGGCCAATCGTTCTGCTTTGGAAATTTGAGTCCGAGTTGATTTTATTTTCCGGAGAAAGCTCTCGTAGTCTTTTAAGCAGTTGAAGGTTTGTCTGATGCTCGCCCCTGGCTATTCTGACCAGAAACTCAATCCGCTCTGCTTCGGTTAATTTGGCCACCGCCTTTTCTATATCAAGTTCAGATTTACGGTTGATGGCGGCACTTCTTGCGGAGGCTACCGAAATTAATTCTTCATCAATCTCAAAAAAATCAATAAAACTTTTTAACGAAGCTGATAAATTTTGAAGATTGTCCGGGACAGGCGGCTCAAATTCATCATAGTAATCCTCAATATCATAATCCAGATAAATGGCATTAAGCCAAGCCAGATACAACATCCGGTAATCGCCGTTTAAAATGTCATGACGCAGCATGCTCATTGATGACAAATATCCTTCTCCTTCAACCCAATCATCTCCGCCTTCCTCATCGTTGAAGCAGATATCGAGAATTAGATAATCTTTGGAGGTGGAAATCGTGACCGTCTCTGAAAAACAATATTGGTCCAGCACTTCCTCATTAATGATAGTTCGCGGCAGGCGAAAGATCAGACGTTTGGTTCCCCAGTTGGCCACACACAACATGGCATCAAAATATTGCTCGACAACTTTTTCAGGTGATTTCGGAAAATCACCGTAACTGTAGCTGAAGATGGCTTGCGTAGAAGTTGGATTTGTTCTGCTTGACCAACTACCAATCTCCGTTCGCTCCTCTTTGGTTAAAGGGCGATCAATTGCTTGAAATTCGTAGTATTGATATTCGCTCATATTTTTACTATTCGATGTTTTTCATCTGCCATTATCAATTATTCGAGGTCAGGACTTTCCAATCGTTTTGACACCATTGATGGGGAGTTCCCCTGCCTTCAATTGCTTTGCGAACGCCGGAATTAATTGCTGCATATTACTTTCATAGGCAGCGGGCCAAAGAGCGCACAGTTTTTCTCTCGCCTGTTCGTTGATATGGACTTGGCCTGATTTCTCAATTAACACCATGGCCACGTGGCCACTATTTTCTGTCACCGCAAAAATTAAATCATCTTGATCTGCGGCGAGCGATGAGGAGAGTTCGTCCACCAATTCTTCCAGCTCATACTCATACAACCCGTATTTGCCCCATCGTGAAGTAAGGTCTTTACCAGTTCTGCTTTGGCTCGCGAAGCAGAACTGCGGCGTTGATGCGGGCGAAAACCGCTACGGACAAGCTAAGGGTCAAAAGACACTAAATAACAAAGTTGCTGCCCGCGCCCTCACGTCCATTGATTTGTTCGGCATTGCATTTATAATAACGACTTTAACTTTTTCAAGACTTCGTTTGTAACAGTTTCCGGTAGTTCGGCGATAAACTCTGCATCTCTCACTTGCCAATCCAAACTTTTCGATTGGTCTGATAACACAACTCCGGTTACGCCCAAACCTGCCGGAATTGAAACCTCAAACGGATAACCTTTGGCTTTGTTTGTAATTGGGCAAAGCAAGCACAAACCGACTTTTCCATTATAACTCTGCGGCGATAAAACAATGGCTGGTCGTCTGCCAGCCTGCTCGTGTCCGGCTTGTGGGTTAAAGTTAATCCAAATTGCGTCTCCGCGTTTGGGAACATAAACCATTACCAAACCTCCCTGCCGACCGAACTACCCGTGTCAATTTCGCCGTGCAAATTTTCCGGCGTAACTTTCGCCAACAGTTCGTCAAGCGAAAAATCCGGCTCGGTAACGGGAAAGACAATAATCTTGCCGCTTTCCAAAGAAACTTCGACGGTTGAACCTTGCTCGATTTTTGACTCGATGGCAAAAGATTTTGGAATTCGCAACGCTAAACTGTTGCCCCATTTTTGAATTTGAACTTTCATAATACCCCTTTTTGTTTCTACAAAGAAGATACATTATTCTGTTCCATTTTACAAACGGTCAAAGAGCAAAAGAAGATGCCGAACGGCTGAGATGACGAGGGGCGAAACCGCCAATGCGCAACTCCGAATTAAAACGACAACTCGATAACAAAGTCACTGTTTCGCCCTTACGTCCATTGAATTGTTCGATGCCGCCGTTATCTTTAGCGGTTTTTGACAATCGGCAAAGTCTCCTTTTTCGTCTGTCGAAACTCATTGCTGTTCCACTTATGTCTTGTGCGTTCAAATTTTGTCGGGCAACAATCGCCGCGACTTCCGTCGGAACTGTTCAACTCTAATACAAGATTTCCATTTTCAGCATAAGTATCTCGAAAGCCGCCGTCGGCACGGTCGCCCGTCGAACGAGACCACAGCAGAACGGGACGATTGTTTTGCCAAGTGTAAATATAAAGAACTCCGGGAATTGCTGAACCGCCAGTTTGAATGCTCAAAAATACGATTGCTTCTTCAACGTCGTCTCCGGTTACGTCGCCGTATTTGACGCGCCCGAAAAAAACGCCCATTCCATCAATCATTCCGCGCTCGTCGCGCGTGGCGGGAAGTTCGCCGTTTTTGAGCGTGAAAGATTTGTCAGTGTCGCCCAAGTCAGCGTCCCAAGAATATGTAAAATTGGCGAAATCCACAGAACGAATTTTTGACTCGCGTGTTCGATTTGAGTTGTTTGTTTGAGCCGACGCGCACGAAGACAAAAGCAAAGCGAAAATTAAAACTGTAATTTGCGAAATTTTCATACTCACCACGAGGCATCGAACGACCGAAATGACAGGTTGCGCTTTGGCAATCCTGTCCATTAAGTTGTTCGGTTTGCAGTTCGATGCTGCGAGCGAAAAACGGGAACGTCAACCGCCAATGACGGTTACGCTCGCACGCGATCCGCTTCAACACTCGTTAAGCGCGTCGCGTGCGAGCGTAACATATGTGTCAAAGGTTGGCGACCTGTCGGACGCTCATCAGCCGCATCGGACTGTCAACCCGAACGGCTGAGATGACGTGGGGCGAAACCGCCGCCACACAAGTTTAGGGAAACGGATAACGCCCAAACAAAGTCGCTGTTTCGCCCTCACGTCCATTGATTTGTTCGCCGCCGCGTTTCGGGAAAACGCGGCGCGTTCAACTCTGCTAACAGCCAAGTTTATTTTCATCACGCTAAATTTGCTTTCGCGCAAGTTTGTTTTTACTTCGTTAACACATTTACAACGTTAAGTATGAACCGAACATACACAACAACGTCGCGCTGATCAAAGCGTAATACAAAGCGGTATTGCGTTTGCCGATTAGCATCGACGCAGAGAAAAATATTAAGCCGAGCGATCTGATGACGCTGAAAATCTCATCTTTTCCCTGCGACCACCGGTAAACGCACCAGGCAAACCAAAGGGAGCAAAGAGCCATAAGAAAGCAAATTAAAACGCGCATTAATAAAACGCGCCACGATTTATTTTCTGTCGGGTTGTTCATATTGTTAAATTGAAGCCTCCAAACCGTAAACGCAGACAGCTGTTTCAATCAGTAAAAGTCGTGATTGACTTGTATCATTTTTTGAAACGCGAAAACAAATTTGTTCGCTAAAATTAGGCGGCGAACTATTGATTAACACCGGAACACTTGCTAATCTTCTAAATTCCGCGTGTTATCAACGGTAATATGTTAATCTTTGCTTGATAATTCGTTTTTTTTCAAACCTTTTCAAATTTTTATGTCGTTGATAATACCGTTATTTTTGAGTATTATCAACGATCAATTTAATACTTCATCAACTCTTGCACCGCTTTTTCAACATCCTCAGTCTGCGGCAAAATGAAATCTTCAACTTGCGGAGCGTAAGCAACAAAAGTGTCAGTTGCGCCAACTCTTCTCACGGGCGCATCCAAATATTCAAACAATTCGTCCGAAATTCTGGCGGCGATCTCTGCGCCGTAACCATATGAAATCGAATCTTCGTGAGCGACAATGACCCGCGAAGTCTTTTTGACGGATTCGGCGATGATTTCCCAATCGTAGGGAACGAGGGTGCGTAAATCAATCAGGTCAACTGTAATGCCTTGTTTTTCGAGACGTTTGCAGGCTTCAAACGAACGCTGCACCAAGGCTCCGTAAGTTATAATTGTCACATCCGAACCTTCACGAACCATTTTGCCTTTACCGAACGGAATCAAAAATTCTGAACTCGGATATTGCGATTTGTTATAGACCTGGCGATAAAGATGTTTGTGTTCGAGGAACATCACCGGGTCATCGCAGCGAATCGCGGTTCTCAGGAGTCCGTTGGCATCCAATGCATTAGACGGATACACAATCATCAATCCCGGCGTATGGGCAAAAAGGGTCGTGCCGCTCTGCGAGTGGTAAACCGCGCCGCCTTTCAAATATCCGCCCACCGGAACGCGCATCACCATCGGGGCTTTTGATTCACCATCCGAACGCCAGCGCATGGTCGCCAGTTCGTTGCGGATCTGGTGCATGGCCGGGAAAATGTAATCGAAAAATTGAATTTCGACGACCGGTTTCAGTCCGCGCAGGGATAATCCGATCGCCCGCCCGATGATGTTGGCTTCAGCCAGAGGCGAATTAAAAACCCGGGCCGACCCAAAATTTCTTTGCAAATTTGCCGTCACTTTGAACACGCCGCCTTTGCCCTTAACCGTTTCCAAATATTCTTCTTTGGAGCAATCCGCCACGTCTTCGCCAAACACCACAATGGCGACATCACGCTCCATTTCTTCGTGCAAACAACGATTAATGAGGTCCACCATGGTTCCGGCGTTGCCTGAAAGCTCCGCGCCATCTTCGGTGTCAAAAAGCGTGCGGTCGGTCGGGTCAACATCGGGCGAAAAAATATTTCTAAAGGCAGATTCCGGAGCGGGTTGTTCTGTGACGAGAGCAATGTCGGCCGCTTCGGTTATTTCAGCATCAATCTGTTTTCGCAACCTTTCCAAATCTTCGGAGCTCGCCAAACCTTCATTCATCAAAAATTCAGCATAAGTTTTGATCGGATCAATGGCCGCATCTCTTTCTAGTTCTTCGGTCGGGCGATAAAGTTTTTCGTCATCAGAGAGCGAATGCGAATATGGGCGAATTACTTTGGCGTGGATGAAGGCCGCACCTTTTCGTTGACGGCAAAATTCGACCGCTTTTTTGAAAGCTGCATAACTTTCTAAAGGATCGGTGCCGTCAATTTTTTGGATAAACAGATTCGGAAAACCTGTCACGAGTTCAGAAATCGAACCGCCCGCCGTATTTACTTCGACCGGAGTTGAAATGGCGTAACCATTGTCCTCGACCACAAAAATGACCGGCAATTTCATATTGCACGCCGAATTGAGGGCTTCCCACCATTCCCCCTCGCTGGTAGTGCCGTCACCGACCGACATATAAACGACTTCATCGCCTTTGAAGCCCGTCACTTTGTCTTGCATTTCTTTGACCAACGAAGCGCGATAGCCGGCCTCAGCCGCACCGACTGCATGTAAGGCTTGCGAACCCGTGCAGGAACTTTGTGACGGAACATTTGCTCGTGTCAGACCCCAATGCGAAGGCATCTGTCTGCCGTGTGAATTCGGATCAGGCTCGGCGCCAACTGCCGAATAGAGCATTTCAAGCGGTGTCATCCCCAAACCAATCATCAAAGCCCGGTCACGATAATAAGGGAAAAACCAGTC
>JANOEF010000100.1:0-2072 GCA_031413075.1 Acidobacteriota bacterium
CTTCCACAGGCATTTTGAATAAACTTCCGTCATTCTGAACCTGTTCAAGATTAAGGCGAACCAGTTTTTTGCCGCTTTCAAAACGCCAATCACCCTTGATTTTCAATGTTCCGGGTTTGAACAGCCATTGTTCAAAAAAGCCGGACAGATCCTGACCCGAAACTTCCTCCATTTCGCGGCGAAAGTCTTCAACCGTGACACTCGAATCGCGATATTTTCGATAATAATTCTTAATTCCTTTCCAAAAGTTTTCGGTGCCGATGACGCCCCGCAGC
Source organism: Acidobacteriota bacterium (assembly GCA_031413075.1). GTDB lineage: Bacteria > Acidobacteriota > Blastocatellia > Pyrinomonadales > Pyrinomonadaceae > JAIBCC01. The sequence goes on from JANOEF010000100.1 coordinate 276, forward strand.
ATATGGAGCGTCCAGCTTCCTTTTTGATAAATTTGAGATGTTGTGACATCCTTCATATCTTTTAGATTATCGTGAATAATCCGGTAATCAGGACGTTTTTTATAAAAAGCGTCAATCGAAACTTGGCTGGATTTGAGTCCTTCGATAAATGCATCCCGGCCGTATTGGTGCTCAATAAAAAGCAGGGTGAAGTAGGTGGCAAATCCTTCACTGAGCCAAACTTCGTCCCAATCTTTTTCGGTGACTGAGTTTCCAAACCATTGGTGGGCAATTTCGTGAATGATGACATTTCTCCAACGAATACTTCTGTCGCCGGTGACCGAGTTTTCGCTGTAAAGAATGGCAGAGGCCGCTTCCATTCCGCCGCTCACGCTATTGGATTGAATGTTAGCCAGCTTTTCATACGAAAACGGACCGATTGAGTCGCTGTAAAATTCCAGCACCTTTTTGGTCAAGTCTCCAAAATCGTAAAACCCGGCCTCACGATCCTGGCGATAAACCCAGGTCTGGATTGATTTTCCGTCAAATTCGTCAACGTATTGAACGGCAAAACGAGCCACTCCGAGTACATATAACCACGAGGAAATCGGGACGGATTGCCTCCAATGAGTGAGACGTTTTCCATCCGGACGGTCGGTTTCTTCAATTTTCAGACCGTTCGAAACCACCTGATAATGACTCGGGGCAGTGACGATAAACTCACAGGTTGCTTTGTCGGACGGATGATCAATGGTTGGGAGCCAATGGCGCCCTTTGTCTGCCCAATTATCGCTGAAAAATGTGCGATCCCCGTATTTATTTTTGCCGATCTTGAGCCCGGTTGCCGGTATACCTTGATAATAAATCGTGTATTTACTCCGCTGATTCGATTTTGACGATTCCGGCAACTTTATAAAAAGTGCATTGTTTTGGTGACGATATTCGACTGATTTTCCGCCGGAAGTGACATCGCTGACGCTCATCCCTTGGCCGTCCAATTCCTTCGAAGCGTTTACTAAATCAAGCCTGAATTCCTGTATGCCGGATTTTAGAAAACGAACATCAATGGCGGCCTCGCCGACAATTTGATCGGTGCTGTCAGAGAGTTCAATTTTAAAAGTGTAGTTAAGGACATCAACATTCGGATTTTTGGGATATTCATCGCGAATGGCCAAGGCGAAATTCGGCAGACCAACCATTAAAAGCAGACAGCCCAGTAAAGTTATTTTCAAATCTTTCATATTTTTAGAATCGAACTAAGCAGGTCAGCAAAAGTTTTGCGACATTTTGAAAATCAAGAAAAGTTTGCAAATCGTTGATTATCATTGATTTTGGGGTATTCTTCATTGTCCATTGTCCATTGTTAATTGTCCATTGGTGATTATTTATTTATCGGTAATTGCGTCGGCGGACGGAATTGAATTAAGCCTTTTTCGGCGACGGTTCGCTCAATATCTTCTAATTTCGAAGGAACAAAGGCGCTGAGATTTTCCGCTCCGTCAGCCGTCACCACCACCACATCTTCGATTCGAACATAGAGTCTTTCTTCGTGAATCCAAATCATCGGGTCAATCGTGAAAACCATCCCGGGCTGTAACTTGACTCCGCGAACCCGGCCGACATCGTGAACTGCCATCCCCACCGGATGCTGAAAATGCCCGCGAAATTTGAGACTCTCTTGGACTGCTTTCAGATGATTCGGGTTGGCAAATGTTTTGCCGATCAAATACGTTTCCATCTCTTTGGCGGCCGCATCCAGAATTTCATCCGAAGTGACTCCGGGGCGAATATACTTAAAGAGCGCATCCCGATAAGCCA
>JANOEF010000101.1:0-4130 GCA_031413075.1 Acidobacteriota bacterium
ATCGCGCGGTTCGCCTGTTCGAGCAGTTCGACGCCGTCTTCGGCGCCGCCAGCACGCGGGTGCTCAATCGGGCTTAATGAGAAAAGCGGCCGCACGAAAACCGTCGGCGAAGGCTGATCAGGTTGTTTTTGCTCGCTCACGAGAACGGGAATTGATAGTTGCATTTATCTTCTTTGGACAAAATTTAAGTAAGTTAAGAATTAACCACCCCGTCCCGAAGCGGGACACCCCTCCTTCACAAGGAGGGGAATTTTGTGTCGAGTTTAATATTTCAGGCAGATACTTTCATTCTGCATCCGTTTTTATTGTAATTTAAGAATTTGAATTGCAATCCTCAAACTCCCCTCCTGTTCTAGGAGGGGTGCCGCTTCGGCGGGGTGGTTATGACTTTAAGCTCCAACCAAAATTACTTTTTATGACATCCAGCATCCATTCCAAATCTTCAAAAACTCGTCTATTTTCAAAACGAATTACTTTAATTCCACAATTTTCTAAAAACAACTTCCGTTCATAATCATATACTCTTGCTTCATCGTTAAAATGAACTTGCCCGTCTAACTCAACCGCTAATTTTTCCGAAGGACAATAGAAATCCAAAATATAATTACCAACACTTTGTTGTCGTCTGAATTTTCGACCTTCAAATTTAGAATTTTGCACAACTGTCCAAAATGTTGCTTCTGCAGGAGTTAAATTTTTTCGTAACTCTCTGCGGAAAGTTTTGAGGTGGGGAAGATTATTGATTTGAATTAGACCACCCCGTCCTTCGGACACCCCTCCTAAAACAGGAGGGGTGCTTTTGGTTGAGTTTAATTCAGGTTGATCAGTTGAATTAAAGCTTGTATTTTTATCTTTTAAGATCATTTTTGTTTAATCAAAATTCAAGAAATAATCTCCCCTCCTTCGCTAGGAGAAGGCATGGCGGCTAAATATAATCTATCAAGCTCTCCGCCAATCTATACAAGTTTTCGGTATTGGCTTTAATGAAAACTTCTTTTAATTCAGTTTCTTCCAATGAAAATGACTTTTGCAGAACCAAATCTTTGACCTGTAGTTTGCCGAAATCATAAATGCGTCTTTCGGTCTGGAATTTGACCGAATCGCGTTGGATCAAATCGTCGGGCAGTTCAAATTTTTCACCCGAAGTTTCGGTCGAACCGGCTAAGACGCGGTCGGAATGAGAACCGTTCTGAAAGTTATGAATCCCGTTTTCCGCCCCCAAACGCGGAAGCGCCAGATATCCCTCAACTTTTATTAAAAACCCGACCACATCACTCGGCGAACCGGCAAAAAAAGTATCAAAATCAATTATTTCCCGGCGCCACACTTCGCGGTCAAAAAGCATTTTTTTCTCGGCCTCCTGGTCGTTCTGCTTTTTCGAGGTGAACCCGAAAACTTGTTTAACTGCGCCGTTAAACTCTTTCAGACAGGTTAGATACGCTCGTATCAGGCGAAACAGGCAAGTCGAATTTTCACTGAAAAAGGTGAGCATTATTTGGTTGGGTTTTTGGTATTGGAGGCTCAAAAGCTCAAATAGGTATTTCCAAAAAGTCTGTTCGCTGTGCTCAATTTCGACAAGATGTTTAGTATTTTCGGACGAAGATTTGCCGTAGATTTCTAGTAAAACTTCATCTTCTTTGTGGTTGACGATTTCGCCGAACTCTTTAAGGTTGGTTAAGAAGTTTTCGAGTTTGGGTTTGCGTTCGATGCGTAATCTATCCTCTTCCGAAACCCATTTTCCACGCATCTGAAACGCCTGCAAACGCACCACTTGATAGATTTCGTCGCTTAATTCGGTTAGTTTGTAGCTGACTAAAAACTTCTGCATGCGGCGGCGTAGAGTACCTATTCTTTCGGCTTGACCGGCTAAAACAACGTTTGCCGATGAACGCTTTTTCGGTTCGGTTGATGAAACAAAATCAAGCGAAATCCGGCCATCTTTTAAGCCGCAATTGATGGTTAGTTTTTCATCTACGGGGCGCAAATTTAATTCGGTTGAAAGCGGGGCGAGTAATTCGCGTTCGATTGTCCGTTTGAGTGGTCGAGCGCCATACCGGATATCGTAACCCGTCTCAGTTAAATAATTTAAGATGTTTCGGTCGAGTTCTAACTTTATCGGGCGAAAACGCAAACCGTCACGTTTTTTGAGTTTTTCAATCTCCAATTCGGCGATTTTGGCAACGGTTTTTTCATCCAGCGGAGCAAACGGGACGATTCTATCCAGGCGGTTATAAATTTCGGGTCGTAAAAATTCGCGGACGGCCGAATCGAAATGTTTAATGGCCGTTTGACGCTCCCGCGAATTATGCAAAAATCCCGATTTTCCGCGCTGAAATTCGCTGGCTCCCAGATTTGAAGTCATGACGATGATCGAATTGGTAAAATCCGCCACCCGGCCCACCGCATCGGTCAGCCGGCCTTCGCCGAGAATCTGCAAAAGCAAATCGAAAAACGAATGATGAGCTTTTTCAAATTCATCAAGCAGAATCACGGAAAAGGGTTGTTCGCGGACTTTGGCGGTCAGTTGTCCTTCGGATTCGCCAGTTCCGCCGATCAGCCTTTGAACCGAAAGGGGATTGGAAAATTCGCTCATATCGAAACGAATCATCCGGGATTGAGCCGAAAAGAAAAACTCGGCCAATGTTTTGGTCAGTTCGGTTTTGCCGACTCCGGTCGGACCGATGAACAAAAGCGAGGCAATCGGCTTTTTCGGACGAGTTAGTTTGGCTTTAACCGTGGCAATCAGATTAGTGATGAGCTTGACGGCTGCGTCCTGTCCGATAACTCTTTTGGCAAAAAACTTTTCCGTCTCGCTCAAATTAAGTTGAATTTGATCGTTCAAAAGTAATTCGGGTAAGCCGGTTTGATTAGAAAACTCACGATATATGTTGGGCGGCGAAAGCGGTTCATCACGTCCTAAATCGGCAAAAACATTGCGTAAAAACCGGACGGGTTTGCCGGGGAATGCCGAATAGGTCGAGAAACGGCGATGAATTGCATCAACGGTTTTAATCGCTTCGGTTTCGGTCCGGCGGTCTGATTTGTCCGAAACCTGAGCAAATTCTTTGGCTACTGATTCGAGGATTTTCAAAACTGTTTCGCGAGTCGGTTCTTCGAGGCGAATTTGCTGAAATGCGCCTAAAAGCTGCGGATCACGACGTTCCAGAATCGGGATTTGTTCGGGCGTGCATTCGGCAACAGCCGGAAGCTCGCCACGAGCCATTTTCGGACGCAAAAACGAAGCGATTCCTTGGGTCGAATGTTCGCTTTGGCCCACTTCGAGCAGTTCGATCAAATTGCCTCGCAAGTTCGGCGCTCCAATTCTGGATGGAACGCGTGGCACCGACCAGCCGGGTGCGGATAGCAATCTCGCTGCCTGCCGGTACGGTGCGGACAAAATTGACGGTAAGGGCGGCGGGCGTTCCGGACACTTGCGCCTCCGCCATGACGGCCTTCAACAGAAGGGCTGCGGTCAAGCCGCCGTAAAGGCCAGTGTTGGCCTCGTAGGCGGGATTGGCGAAACCCAACCAAAGGCCCTCGCCGGCAGGGTTCAATGCCAAAGCTGCTTGAAGGTCGTCCATCGAATATCCTCCGCCTACCCTCCAACCAATATTATCTTGGTTGGGTGCCATCGGAAACCGGCTGCTAACTGCAGAAGTCCGTTTCCGCCATTGGCCTTCATTCAATTTCTGGGCGCGTCGCCGGTTTCGGGCGAAGCGGCCGACGCTGAACGGCGCGAGGCGGAAGACGCTGTGCTGCCTGTTGCCGGGAGGTTTCTGTGCTGTCTGTGTGTGTAACGCAGCAAGGACAATGTGGAGCCGGGCCCCGGATTTGCCACCGGCGCGAGGGCAGGCAAGGCCACGGTGGAAGGTTGCTGAAAAGGGGGTGAAGGGGCCTGGGGTCCCTTCCTGCCGGAGGCAAACTTCCTTCGTCAGGGCATCATTTCGAAGAATTCGGCTTGTGTGAGCCAGCCCATTTGCCAGTTGAGCATGAAGACGCCGAAGATGGCGGCGGAGATGAGGGTGGTCCAGAGCGCTTTGCGGCCGAGGTTGGCGGTGTGGGGGGCGCTTGGGGCCTGGCCGGGGATGAGGGATTCGCCTTCTTCCTCGCTGGTGCGGACGCCGTAGGGC
>JANOEF010000102.1:0-6873 GCA_031413075.1 Acidobacteriota bacterium
GGTCCCACTGGTAGTCTTTCCTGATGCCATGACCGTCAATATTGCCATTGGTCGAAAAAGCGGCCGGATCGCCTACTTTCAAAGATCGCAGGTTGAGAACCGATGGATCCGCAAGATCTTTATCACTTCGCCGGAGGGAGGCGAGCCGTTGAAAACTCTCGAACTTCCTCCATCCGAAATGGAGGAAGCCGGCTTTCACTGGATGCCGGATGAGCAGGCTCTTGCTTTCCGTGATTCGCGTCAGGGAATAACAAATGTCTGGACTATCTCAGTTGATACCGGAGAAGTTAAACCATTAACCAATTTTACGAGCGGACAAAATTTAGGTTTTGATTTCTCATGGGACGGTCAACAGATGTTAATCAGCCGGGGGTTGTTTACCAGCGAAGCGGTTATTATCAGCCGGGCTGAGTAATTATTGGTGTAATTAGCGCGTGCCGCATAATGGGTCAGAACCATCTGCGGTAGCGGATGGTTTAACCCCAGCAATCGAAATGTTTAGCTTAAACCGCCCGCTACCGCAGGCGGTTCTGACCTGTTATACCATACATTAATCGTGAATTTGCTCCAGGCCTTTTAGATCTATGCGACACGCTCTAATTAAGATCTATCTGGGTCAAATAATTTGATTGAAAGCTTGAACTTAATTTGGCTAAATTATTCAGCCGCAGAATTTAGCCAAATCCGTCACAGTTGAATAATTGTCAAAAAGTTAAAATAGAAAAACTCCGTGGAAAAGCAAAACTCCCCGGAGTTTTTTTAGTGGAAAATATCGCTCAAAGGTGAGAAATTTTCCGCTTTTTGCCTCGTTCGGGTTCGAACTTCTTCAAACTTCCACCAAATTTGAGTTGGCATATCAGTTGCATTAATTCCTTCTGAGAGAGAATGTCAGAGTTTGTCCGAAAAGTAAGTCGAACAAACGCTGGCATCCATGGAGGATATATGAAGAAATTTTTTCGGATCACGAAAATTTACTTTTTTTTGCTTTCTTTATTAATCATCGGAGCCGTTGCTTTGGCTCAATTCCCGTCAATTAAAATTCCAAAAATTTCAACCGGAAACCCTTTTGAAAAGGATTCTCCAATTACTACCAGTCTGGCGGATGCGGTGACGGAAATCCCTTTTTTAGACGATTTTGAGCCATCGGATATTTCGCCTTTATCGCTCTTGCCGCGCGGTCCGAATAACGGTTTCCTGATCCAAAATCCCGGAGCCTATTGGTTTTCCGGCCAAAGTTATTGTTTTCACGCCGGAACTCATTCGCCTGGTAAAGGAAAAGGCTATTTGTATGCCCCGATGAAAGGAACGAAGGCGGAAATGATTCGCCTCGTGCTGCAGCGTTCGGTCAATTATCCGAATATTCCGCAGGCTAAAGTTCAGACTTTGATATGGGCGATCTTGGCTCAAACTAAACCGAGCAAAATGAATTCTGAAATAAATGCAACCGCCAAACTTCTGCTCACCAAAGAAGAAATTTCCAACCTCGAAGGCAGTGCTTTTGACGAGGTATCGCAAGATCTCTTCGGGCGTGCTCTCGGAAAACTTCCTCCGCAGACGCAGCGAGTTTTTGAAGCTGAGAGGCAACTCAGAAATGCGATGAGCGGCAATGTTTCATATGGCGAACTTGAACGAATCGCGGTCTTGACCGGCGAGCCGCTACCGGGCAAAGATGATCGGAGCGTTCCGTCAGGGCGCTGGTCATACAATCCCGAAGGTTATTTCGCAAGATTCTATCCGGAAAACTATTCGACAACTCAAATGGACATTTATATCCCGGAAAACATTCGGGTTGAGCGTGACGCACAGAACCGAATCATAGCTATCAGCGCCGCCAAAAGTAAACGTTTGGTCATCGAATATGATGATGCGACACCGCCCCTGACAGTCAGTAAGGAAAATTCGCTGCGGGGTTATCCACTTAAAAATGTCCGTCTCGAATTTACTCTTCCGGGATACCAAAAAATCAAATACAAAGGAGATCTAGGAACAGTGACGATGGCCGAGTGGAAAAATAACGGCTGGAGTTTTGCCGGGCCGCTGGAAGGCAAAGGCAAAGCAGTCGCCAATGATAATCGTTACGCCAATGCGGCCGGACGATATGATATTGCCAAACGGCAAAATGACGAACTAAAAAAACTCTTAAAGAACATCGAAAAACTGGATAAAAATAAAAAGCTGCGGGAATTCGCTGCCGCTGAAACAGAAAACCTGCTCAGTTTAATGCAGTTTTCCGTGGCGCTCAGGGAATTGTTGGCGGCTCAAGGAATTGATAGAGCTTCCCACTTTTTTGACCCGGTCGAATTAACTCAGAGAGCCTGGGCGGTTGAATTTGCGATGCTGGTCAAATCGCATCAGGATGCAGCACTTTATCAGCCGAACAGCTTACCACAGAGTATTTTGACCAATATTTCGATGTTTGACGCGGCAACCCCGACAAGCTTTTTTTTAGGCGAGGTCAACCCGAATAGATCTATGGCGACACCGGCCGAAACAGGACGACAACGGCTCGGCCAATCCACCCGACCGACCGATAAAGATCAGAGGTGCAAAGCCGAATCTCAGGACTGCAATACTGATTCGGGTAACGATTATCTGTCGTGTTTTTCCGCGTGCGGTACGAATATGCCGTCCAATCCAACGCTCGGACAGCTCAATGAAGCCCGAAAATGCTTTAGTGCCTGTGAATCAAATTACAGCAAACAAAATCGGGAATGTTCGCGGGCGGCGAAAAAATATGCCAGGAATTAAACTCATTGACCTGCTTGACTACATAACTGTATAGCTATATTATTATTCTTGTTATGGCGAATAAAAATCTTTCAATAGCAGCCCTCGAACTTGTGGCGAATCGGTTTAAAATTTTATCCGAACCGATTCGTTTGCGGATTTTACAGGAACTCCAAAACGGAGAAAAAAGTGTCACCGAATTGACCGAAACGGTTGAAACAAGTCAACCGAATGTTTCTAAACATCTAAAAATCCTCCAGGATTCGGGTGTCGTCAAACGTCAACCTCAAGGCAATACAGTTTATTATTCGATTGCCGATGAGAGTATTTTCACACTCTGCGAAACGGTCTGCAGTTCTCTGGAAACCAGACTCAGAAGTCAAGCCGAAATATTTGCGGTAAATTAGGGATAAGTGATTGGTGATTGGTAATTGGTAATTGGTAATTGGTAATTGGTAATTGGTAATTGGTGATTGGTAATTGGTGATTGGTAAGATGTCTCGAAAACAACGTCCTATTCCCAATTCCCTATTCCCTATTCCCTATTCACTATTCACTATTCACTATCCCCTACCCGCTTCCTTCAATCTCTCGCAGACGATCTTCAGAGTTTTGATCCGGGCAAATTTTTTGTCATTAGCTTCGATCAAATGCCAGGGAGAAAACTCGGTTCCGGTCCGCTCGATCATTTCGTTAGCGGCGATTTCATAGTCAGTCCATCTTTCCCGATTACGAAAATCTTCATCGGTAATTTTATAGTGTTTGTAGGGCGTGCCCTGTCGTTCCTGAAAGCGCCGGAGTTGTTCATCCCGGTCAATATGAACCCAGAATTTGAGCAGTAAAATTCCGTGTTGATCGAGTTGTTCTTCAAAATTGACGATTTCGGCATATGCTCGTTTCCATTCGTCCTCGCGGGCAAAATTCTCGACCCGCTCGACCAAAACACGGCCATACCAGCTCCGGTCAAAAATTGTTATTCGACCTTCACGCGGAAGATGCCGCCAAAAACGCCACAGATAATGTTGGGCCCGTTCGTCTTCGGATGGTGCGGCTATCGGGATAATCTGATAATCCCGGGCATCCATGGCTGAACTGATCCGCCGGATCACTCCGCCTTTCCCGGCCGCATCCCAACCTTCAAAAAGCAAAATTGCCGAACGACCTTTGGCTTTGGCTTTGCGGTAGAGCAAATTGAGTCTGCCCTGATATTTTTCCAGTTGGCTTTTATATTTCTCTTCGCTCAAAGTCTGCGATAGATCAAGCGTATTGAGAAGTGTGTAGGGCGTTTCTGGGATCTCGGCCGCTTTGTTTTTTTTCTTGATCGGTGAACTTTTCTTTTCGGCCAGATGCTTAGAAATTGATTCAAGAATATGTTTGCCAACCGTTAGACTGCGGAATCGTTGGTCTTCACCTTCGACTATCGTCCAGGCAGCTTCACCGGTACTGGTCGTTCTGAGAGCCCGTTCCGAAATTCGGCGAAAAGTATCGTACATCTTAAAATGTTTCCAATCCAGTTTGGTCACGCGCCAGGCGGTCTTAGGATTTTTACTCAATAATTTGAGCCGTTTTTCCTGCGCTGTCTTGCTCAGATGAAACCAAAATTTAATAATTAAAGCCCCGTCATCAACTAGTTCTTTTTCAAAACTATTGATGGCAATCAGCGAAGAATCCAGCTCGGCTTCATCTATCCGGCCAAAAACGCAATCGACAATCGGATGTGTGTACCACGAACCGAAGAAAATGCCGATGCGCCCCTTTGGCGGCAGCAGGCGCCAAAAACGCCATGCTTCCGGGCGTTCGCGCTCTTCATCCGAAGGCGTTCCGAAAGCGTTCGCCTGCAAATAACGCGGATCCATCCATTGGTGCAGCAAGTTAACTGTTTCACCCTTTCCGGCGCCGTCAACTCCGCCGATCAGAATAATTACCGGAAACGGAGCTTGCTTTAAGTCTTCCTGCATTTCCAAAAGCTGCATTCGTAGTTCCGGTTCCTGCGCTTTGTACTCATCCTTGCTTATTTTTCGACCAAGTTCTGCTGTTTCAAACATACGACCTCCTTTGGGACACTACATATGCGAATCAAGGGTAGAAATATTTAACTGAAAAGCGTCTTTGATTTATTTGAAAAACTCAATGAAACGCGTCCAAGTTACGCTTTTAAGCGTGAAATTGCCAAATATAAAATTACGTCCGAGTGACGCTTCCAAGCTCGAAAGTAGCTCACCAACTTTCAGCCTTCGCTGTCATTAAACAGTTAAATGACATCCGTCTTGCGTAATCACCGTCAAATCGCGCCTCAAGAGCGCAACTCGTACGCGAAATAGCTCAACAGCTTTCAGCCTTCGCTGTCATTAAACAGTTAACCAGGTCAGCAAAAGTTTTGCGACAGATTGAAAATCAAGAAATGCTGGTAAATAGTTGAGCAACTTTGGTTTTTGGTTTTTCTTCATTGTCCATTGTCCATTGTCAATTGTGCATTGGTGCTTAAATGACATCCGTCTTGAGTAATCACCAACAACTAGCGTCTCAAGGACGCAACTCGTTAGCGATTTTTTAACTCTTGATTCGCACTACATCTGAAATTATTATACACCGTTGATTTGTTGGGAGTGAGCCAGATCACCAGGGCTGATGTAAAGTGGCAATATTTTCTTTGGCTTTTCTAAAATCTATGCCCAAAAGTCCGATAAATGCGGAACGCCCCTGGTCGATTTGCTGAGTCATCCACACAGCTGTTGGCAGTTTATTGGACTTTTTCAAAAAAATATCAATTCCCGCTTGACATCACCATCACATAACTGTATCGTTATATTGTTATCGAGATAAAATTATGAGTGAATGTACAATTTTAGGATTAAAAGAAGGCTTAGGCGCAGAGAATACCACCTTGGTTGATGTGCGCGAACACGTGGAATTTGCGGGTGAGAGAATTTCGGGAGCTAAATTAGTTCCGCTCAGCGAGATTGAAAAGCGTCACAAAGAAATTGACCATAATCATACGGTTTATGTGATGTGCCGGACGGGCAGACGTTCGACTGAGGCGCAGAAACGGCTGAAGGCGTTGGGCTTTCAGAATGTAGTCAATGTCAAAGGCGGACTGGAGGCCTGGAAAGCGGAAGATCTGCCGATTGAAAGAGACGAAAAAGCGCCCTGGGCATTGGAACGTCAGGTTCGATTTACGGCCGGATTGCTGGTTTTGTCCGGAGTTTTGTTAAGTATTTTCGTTCATCCGTATTTCATCGGTTTGTCGGGATTTGTCGGCGCGGGGTTGACCTTTGCCGGCGCGACAGATTGGTGCGGGATGGGAATGCTGCTGACCAAAATGCCTTGGAATCGTGCAGTTCCGAGCTGTGAAACGAAGGTTTCCGGCGTGAACTGATTGAAAGCGGCGCACACTCGGCGGATTTTTGGCAAATCACGGGGGTAGTTTGCAAAAAATCCTATTCAGTTGGTAAGGGTTTGCGCCTACTTTTTCGAAATAGCGATGAGGTTTTAAGTGTCTATTATTTTTTGGATAGGTTTAGTCCTGAGCGCCCTGATTGGTTTGTCGCTCGGACTGATCGGGGGCGGTGGTTCGATCCTGACGGTTCCGATTCTGGTCTATTTTCTGGGCGTGGAAATGCACGAGGCAGTCGGAATGTCGCTGGCGGTGGTTGGCGCGACCAGTCTTTTCGGTTCATATCTGCATTACCGGCGTGATAACGTAAATTTCTCGGCCGGAACGCTCTTTAGTCTGTCGGGTGTTTTCGGAGCCTTTTTAGGTTCACCGCTGACCAAATTTTTTGCGCCGGACGTTTTGCTTTTGATATTTGCGGCGTTGATGCTAGTGGTGGCTCTTTCGATGCTCTGGCGCAAGAAGCATGCCAATAGCGAAATACAGCATCAGGCGAATCGGACAAAAGCGATTCTGGCCGGATTCGGAGTCGGGGTCTTGACCGGATTTTTAGGAGTTGGCGGCGGATTTTTGATAGTTCCGGCCTTAGTTTTCTTTGGCGGGCTGCAAATGAAAGAAGCCATCGGAACTTCACTTTTGGTGATTGCGGTCAACTGCGCGGCCGGTTTGATCGGACATGCCGCCCAAAGTCATTTCGATTGGTCGTTGACATTTTTGGTCATGATCTTAGCGGTTGGCGGGACGGTCGGCGGGAC
>JANOEF010000103.1:0-9094 GCA_031413075.1 Acidobacteriota bacterium
CTGCAGCACACAGGCCAGCACGGTCGCAGCCAGCCAGGGTGCGGCCATCTGGCTCAACACCGGTGCGATCAAAGCCGCGCTGGCCGGGCACCGGAGATATCGGCAGTTTTGACGCAGATGGTTTTTTGAAGATCACGGACCGCAAAAAAGAACTTTTCAAGACTTCCGGCGGAAAATATATCGCTCCGGCGCCGATTGAGCAAATGATCAAAGGCTCGCAGTTTGTGAGCCAGGTCGTCCTCATCGGTAACAATCAAAAATTTGCGGCGGCTTTGATCGTTCCGGACTTTGAATCACTTGAATCTTATGCCAGACAAAAGGGGTTGAATCTCAAAACTCCGGCTGATTTTTGCGAAAATCCGCAAATTATTAAACTTTTAGAAGACGAAACTGATCAATTAACCAACACCCTCTCGCAATTTGAAAAGGTTAAAAGAATTGCGTTGCTCGAAAATGAATTAACGGTCGAAGGCGGCGAAATGACCCCGACATTAAAAGTTAAGCGGCGTGTCATTGACGAAAAATATGAGCATGTCATAAAGAAAATTTATACTGATGCCGAAAAGTAAGTCATTCAATTTTTAGACTAATTCTTTTTTACGGATCGCTTGATTCATCTCTTTAAGGTCGGCTCTCATATTGGAAATGTCAGAGCGGGCATCGTAAAATTTTGCTTCCAAACGATCAAATTTCGCACTATTATAGGCAATTCCCTCTTGAACTACGTCGAACTGCACTGTCACAAACTTCTCTAAATTATCGAATTTATTCTCTAAATTATCGAATTTATTAGATAATTGGGTAAAGTTTTTAGATAGATCCGCAATAGCTTGTAAGATAGCTTGGGTATCCGGAGTTTGGGTTAATGTTTCATCAGAGTTATTCATACTTTTATCCATTGAGAGTAGCTGTTTTTTATCTTCAACCTGAACTTTATCTTTTGTCAAGAAAATTTCCGTAGATGCCGAAAAGCAAAACGGCTAACCTTTCACAAGGCTAACCGTTTTTATTAATCGAAAAGGTAAAATTAGTAAAGAATTTTGGTTCCAAGACCGCCCGAAACGCCTTGGAATGTTGTTCTAGCTGCGCCCACGGCCAGTTCCAAAATCGTTTGGGCGATACTCTTCTTGGTTTTATCAACCTCGACAATATCATACGGCTGGAGCATGATATCCGGTTGCTGACCTTTTCTGATCAAATCATAATTCGCTGAAAGAATCTCTCTGTTGCTAACAGTAGTTTTATCATCATTATTTGAATCGGGCTTCAGACGATATATTTTGATGTCCTTCGTTTTCGCGGTTTTTTCAGGCCCCCCAATTTGGTTAAGTGCCTGAAATAAACTTAACCCATTGCCCTTAATATAAATTCCCTGTGCAGCTTTCACTTCGCCAACGATATAAACAGGTTTAGCTGTTGGGACTTGAATAATGTCACCCGGGTAAATTATTGGATTTAGATCATCTCGACCGGTTTCTACATCCGCCAAATTATAAATGCGTGAAGCCTGTCCTGAAATTGCCTTCCATTCAGCAATTTCTTTTTCACTGGCGCACATTGGCAATTTGGTATTGGTCACCATCACAATGCCACCCGCATTCTCACTAGCTCCGCCAACCTGAGCTAGTATCTCTTTTAAGCGATACTGACGCATTAAAATGAATTTCTGGTTAAGTTTAACTTCCCCAAACACTGATACTTCTGGACGATTTTGGTTACGGTCTTTGGCGCGCAAACTGACTTGTGGGGTCTTCAGATACTTGCCCAGGAGTTTAACGATTTCTAAGCGTAATTCGCGCTCGGTCTTACACATGGCCTTGACCGGGCTCTCAAAATACGGAATTTCGATATTACCGTTTTCATCTAAAATAGCTTCAAAATCAAAATCCTTCTCGCCCAAAACCTTGGCGATCACTTCGTCACCCGGGGTCAGCAAATAAGGTTTGGCGGTTGAGGCCGAGACGGGGTCCTGAGCAAACATCGTTTGAACCAACCCGGCTGATAAAATCAGAAATAAAATCACATTTCTACGCATAGTTCTACACTCCTTCGGTTGAGTTTTTCATTGTTTAGATTACCTTACAAACGCTTTCGATTCAACCTTTTCTTAATCGGTTGTATATTTCTTTGCTAAAAAATAGTCCGAGTTAAAGCATTTTTTGGCAAAATCGTAGTAAAATGCACTTTATGACACAGACAAAATTAACCAAAAATCGGATTTCTAAAAAAGCAGGCAGCTTTACCGAGTCGGTGATCCGCGAGATGACCCGCGAAGCGATCAAATACGGCGCGGTCAATCTCGGACAAGGATTTCCTGATTTTGCCGCCCCCGCAGACATCAAGCAAAAAGCTATGGAAGCGATTGCCGCTGACAAAAATCAATACGCGATTACTTGGGGCGTTAAAGAGTTTCGGGATGCGATCGTCGCCAAGACAAAGTGGTTTTTAGATTTAGACCTTGATCCCGAAACCGAAATAACCGTGACCTGCGGTTCAACCGAAGGGATGATCGCGGGAATGATGGCCTGTGTTGATGAAGGCGAAGAAGTCATCGTTTTTGAGCCTTTTTACGAAAATTACGCGCCTGACGCGATTTTGTCTGATGCGACTCCCCGCCATGTGCCTCTTTATCCGCCGACTAAAGACGGTGAAAGCTGGTATTTTGACCGGGCAGAATTGCGTGCCGCTTTTAACGAAAAAACCAAAGCCATCATCATTTGCAATCCAAATAACCCGACCGGAAAAGTTTTCACCCGCGAGGAATTGGAATTTATCGCCGGTTTGTGTCAGGAATTTGAGGTGATCGCTTTTACCGATGAAATTTATGAACACATTAGTTATGATAAATCTCTAACCCATATTTCGATGGCGCAGATTGACGGAATGCGCGAGCGAACGGTGGTTGTCAATTCCCTTTCCAAAACCTATTCGGTGACCGGTTGGCGGGTTGGTTACTGCATCGCTCCGCCCGATATTTCCGGTGCCATCCGCAAAGTTCATGATTTTTTGACGGTCGGCGCGGCCCATCCATTACAAGTTGCGGGAGCCTATGCTTTGAGTTTACCGCCAAGTTATTACCGGGAGCTGAACGCCGAATACAGCCGCAAAAAGGACATTCTCTTTCCGGTGCTGCGCGAGGCGGGTTTTAAGTGTTTTGCCCCTGACGGAGCCTATTACATCATGGCTGACATTTCAGACTTCGGCTTTGCCAATGATCTTGATTTTACCCGACATTTGATAAAAAATATCGGAGTTGCGGTCGTGCCGGGTTCGAGCTTTTATCACGATAAAACGCTGGGTGCTCAACAAGTCCGGTTCTGTTTTTGCAAAAAGGACGAAACCCTCATCGCCGCGGCCGAGCGTTTGTTGAAATTAAAGTGAAAATGTCTGGCGGCAGGAAAGTTTCGAAGTTTTCGAAGCTTTCTTGCTTGAATACAGCCTGCTTAAATAGAGGTTGTTTTTTTGCATGAAGATGGTCTAACTTGAGCGGGCGCAAAGCAACCCTTTCTAACCTTTTTCACCTTTTCACCTTTTCACCTTTTCACTTTTTCACTTTTTCACTTTTTCACCTTTTCACCTTTTCACCTTTTCACCTTTTCACTTTTTCACTTTTCCACCTTCCTATTTGTAAAATCTTTGTAAATTGCCTTCAAGTTGCAACCTTTTCAATTGTCAAGGCTACTTATATTTTGATAATCCAATTTGACCTTTCCCCCAAAGAGGTATGGATTGAAACAAATTTTCATAAAAATTCGGAGGTATTTATGAGTAAAACAGGCAATATATTTGCTTTTTTGATAGTTTTTGTCTTTGTAGTTGCGACCGTTTCGGCTCAGACGCCGGCCCCGCAGTTTGAACGGGCGATCTCGGTTTTCGATGACGGCGGAAGCTATCTCGGTATTCAGACACAGGAAGTGACCAAAGAAAATTTCAGCAAATTCGGACTTTCGAGTGTGCGGGGCATCGCGGTTGAAAAAGTGACGGCTGATTCGCCCGCCCAAAAAGCCGGATTACAAGACGGCGACGTCATCGTCCGTTTTAATGGCGAAGAGGTTTCGAGTTACCGCAAATTAACCCGTTTGATCGGCGAAACCGCGCCCGATCATCAAGCCAAATTGACGGTGATGCGCGGCGGAAATGAACGCGAAGTAACGGTCACGATGGGCAAACGACCAACTCCAAAATTTGAAGAAGGGAGTTTCAGCATCGCAGTTCCGGGACAAATGGGCGGAGTTTTTGAACGTGTCCCCGGCCCGCAAGAATTCAGGAGGCAAATGCCGATGACACCGGGATTCAAGCTTGACAAGTTGCCGGAAGGCGAAATGGGTAACGTTTTTGTCTGGGAAGACGGTCAAGACGGCAATTTCATTTGGGGATCAACCCGCCAGATCGGCGCCGGCATTTCGGGTTTGACCAAACAGCTCGGCGACTATTTTGGCGTGGCTGACGGCAAAGGTGTATTGATCAATAATGTCAACGAAAATTCCCCGGCCGCCAAAGCCGGTTTGAAAGCCGGTGACGTGATTGTCGAAGTCGAAGGTAAAGCCGTCAGCAACACCATGGAACTGCTTCGCGGCATCAGCGAAAAGAAAGAGGGCGAAGTTACTCTGACAATCGTGCGAAATCGCAATCGCCAAACAATTAAGGTGACGCCTGAAAAGCTGAAAGAAGGCGAGTCGCCATTTAGATTTTCTACCGAACCAGGTGGTAAAATTCAATTACGTTCAGCGCCAAAAGTTCGGATTAGGACTTTCAACTAACTAATTCGCTCCATCGAAAAAAACGCTATTGCCCCGAAAGAGATGATGGTGTTTTTTTTGCGCTCTCGGAAAACAATGCTTTTTCTACGAATATAAATTCATCGGACGAGTCAAAAGCGCGACCGGGTCCTCGATATTCAACATTTCACGGACAAAAAACGGCTCGCCGGCTTCGACCCCGATTAAACCGCCAAAATAGCGAGAACGATTTTCCAGTTCATCTAAAAATTGTGCGCCGCTCAAACGGGTTTCCGGCTCCTTCGAGTTCGGGTCATGAAACTGCGATTTATAAGCGAAGATGGCTTCCATCTTTTCGTCCAGATATTCCGAAATATCCACGATAAATGACGGCACGACCCGCTGCGAAAAAATGTGATGGGCGACCATCGGAACTTTGATTCGCGCTTGTCCAAAATCGCGATCATAATTTTGCATCGAAGCCAGCCGGGCTGATTCGCGGACGAGCCGGGCAATCGCATAATGATCGGGATGCGGGTCGTCAAATTGATGGGTGAAAATAACTTTCGGTCTCAGCCGGCGCAAAACACGGACTAATTTGGCTCTCGACTCTTCGTTAACGAAAACGTGACCATCGGCAAGTTCAAGATTTTCGCGGATATCGAGCTTTAAGATGCAGGTCGCGTCCCGTGCTTCAGCGGCCCGAATTTCCGGCGTCCCGCGTGTTCCCATCTCGCCCCGGGTGATATCCAGGGCTCCTGTCGAGTAGCCCAAACCCTTCATTTTTAAAAGAGTCCCTCCAACACTCAACTCAAGGTCATCGGGATGCGCAAAAACTGCCAAAACGTCAACATTCATCATTTATCACTTCTCATTTATCAAAAATATACTTGATGATAAACGATAAATGATAAATGATAAATGGATGAAGTTTATCGTGCTCGGCTCAGGCTCATCAGTTCCCCATCCGCGACGCAGTTCTTCGGGCTATTGGCTCGAAACCGAAAACGGCTCGCTCCTGCTTGATTGTTCGGCATCGGCGATTCACCGAATGGCTCAGGAAAATTTGGATTGGGCGAGTCTGGACGCGATCTGGATTTCGCATTTTCATCTCGATCATGTCGGCGGACTGGCTCCATTTCTCTTTGCCGCCAAATATGCGCCGCAGACTCAAACCCGGACTCAGCCTTTGAAAATTTTCGGCGCTGCAGGTTTGCGTAAATTATTGAATGATTTTAATAAGGCACGAGACTACAAACTTTTCGAACAACCTTTTCCGCTGGAAATCATCGAAATTGAGACGCGAGAGAAGTTTGAGATTTTACCCGGGGTTGAGGCGGTGGCAATCAAAACTCCGCACACGGATGAAAGCCACGCCATTTGTTTGCGCGGCCCCGGCGATAAAACTCTGGTTTATACGGCTGATACCGGAATGAAGCAGTCATTGGGTGATGTGGCGCGCGGCGTAGATTTATTTGTTTGCGAATGCTCATTTGTCAAAACCAAACCGGTCGAATCGCATCTCGAACTCGCCGAAGCGATGTATCTGGCGCGTTATGCCAGCCCGAAACGGATGATGCTGACGCATTTTTATCCCGAATGGGACGAAGTTGATTTTCAAACGGAAGTTGCTAAATTTTCGCCGGGGTGCGAGGTCATTGAGGCCACCGACGGACTGCGGGTGGATTTGTAGATTAAAACGAAAACAGTTGATAATCTTCATGTTTTGACTTATTATCAACATTCTTAGAGTCAATTAAAAACAACGAAATATTAAGGAAGTAATGATGAAAAAATTAACCATTTTAGGAATTGTATTTATGTTTGTCGCTTTATTCAGCGTCTCGGCATCTGCCCAGGGCAGTAACGAAGCACCGAAAGAAGCACCGAAAGAGGCACCGAAAAAAGCGGAAAGTAGTGCTTTACTTGCGACCTGGAATGTCACTATCTCAGCTCCGGGAATGGAACTGGCCGGCACGTTTAAGCTTGAAAAAGAAGGTGATAATTATAAAGGCGCGGTGACTACGGATCTCGGTGAAGTTCCTTTGAAAAATATCAAGATCACTGATGAATCATTTACTGCCGACATTACGGCCAATGTTCAGGGTCAAACGATGGAAGGCACCATGACCGGCAAACTTGCAGATGGAAAGTTGTCCGGTGAAATCAATCTGAGCGGTTTAGGTGCGATTCCATACACCGGCGTAAAACCCTAATCAAAGTCGTTAGATTGAAATTTGAATATGAGTTCAGAGGCTACATTGGGTAGCCTTTTTTTGTAACGCAGATCGGGTCAAACTTTGTTATTTAATCCCGGAGACGACAAAATGAAAAAGTATCGGGTTCTGACCTATTTTATCGCGGCAGTTTGGCTAGTTAACGGGCTCTTTTGCAAGGTTTTGCATCTGGTTCCCCGGCATGAACAAATCGTCGGCAGAATTTTGGGTGAGACTGCTGCCAGACCTTTGACCTTATTGATCGGGCTTTTGGAAGTTGGGATGGTAGTCTGGATTTTAAGCGGTGTAAAAAAACGCTTCAATGCTCTGACCCAAATCATCGTTGTCGCCGCCATGAATGTTCTCGAATTTTTTCTGGCCTCCGATCTCTTGCTGTGGGGCAAGTTGAATGCGTTCTTTGCTTTTCTTTTTATCCTGGTTGTATATTTTAACGAGTTCAAATTTAACGAAAAATCAGCGTAAGAAATATCTGCCCAAAAGACTGGTGAACTTCTTAAATTTTTGCCTTATCCATTTTTAATTTTGCATTGTTATAAGCAGCTAAGCAAAAAAAATGCGGCAGAGTGAAAATAAAGAAATGCTGGTAAATAATTGAGCAAAGTTGGTTTTGGGTTTTCTGCATTGTCCATTGTCAATTTTTAATTTTGCATTGTTGCATATGCTTTCATTTCTAAAAAATCATCCATTCGCAGTTGAAGCGTTTTTCGAAAGTTCGCTGGTTTTAACTTTTGCGATTCCGCACGAACAGCTGCAGGAATTCATCCCCGAATGTTTGGAATTAGACCTCTTTCAGGACAACTGGGCGTTTGTCGCGGTGGCAATGGTTCAGACAAAATCCTTACGGCCAAAAGGTGTGCCGAAAATCTTCGGCAATGATTTTTTTCTCATCGGTTATCGTGTTTTTGTCAGATATACCAATCAAGAGGGCCGAAGTCTGCGGGGTTTGTATATTCTAAAATCTGAAACTGACAAGAAAAAAATGCAGTTTTTCGGCAATATTTTTACTCATTATAACTACACTACGACCGATATTCGGCAAACAGTTAACCTCAACACAACCGAAATAAGTTCAAAAAAATCAGATTTAAAAATTATCATTGACAACGATTTAGAGGCGGAAATTTCATTACCCGAAAATTCACCGTTTCCAAATTGGCAAGCGGCCAGGAAATTTGCCGGCCCCCTGCCCTTTACTTTTACTTACAATCAAAAAACCAGGCAAGTATTGATAATTGAAGGAGTACGCCAAAATTGGACGCCGCGACCCGTCAAAGTAATCGAATATGATATTTCTTTTTTGGAGACGCTGAAACTTGAAAGTCCCGTGCTGGCCAACGCCTTTATCATCAAAAATATTCCGTATTACTGGAAAAAAGGAAAGATCGAACCATGGAGCAAATGAGAGGACCGTTTCAAGGTGTCGGGAACGTCATTCGATTTAATTGGCATTTTTATGCTTTTTCGCTCATTGCCTTTTTTGCTTTACTGTTTCTTTCTCAATATCTTGAGACGACGCTCAAATTTCTGGCCGTCGGCGGTCTTTTATTAGCGATTCTGATGACCCTGCTCTCGCTCGTCGTTTCCTATTATGTTTATGATTTGGCAGGTATTTACGCGTTTGACTGGATTGACCGAGCCGGGTTTGATGAAAAAGGCAAATTAGTCAATATCAATGCCGGGTTTGATGAAACAAGTGCTTTGCTTCGAGAGAAATTCAAAGCGGCGGAACTGATCGTTTTCGATTTTTATGATCCGGTCAGACATACCGAAATCTCTATCGAACGGGCCCGGCGAGCCTATCCGCCCTTTCCGCTGACCGAGCGCATCAGCACTTCAAAATTGCCGCTCGCGGATGAATCGGCGGCCGCAGTTTTTTTGATTTTTTCGGCTCATGAAATTCGCGATGAGCAAGAACGAATTGAATTTTTCCTTGAGCTTCATCGCGTATTAAGACCTGACGGCGTCATCTATGTGACTGAGCATTTACGTGATACGCCTAATTTTCTGGCTTATAACATCGGTTTTTTTCACTTTTATTCAAAAAAAGCGTGGCATGGAACATTTCAAGCATCGAATTTCGAGATTCAGAAAGAAATAAATTTGACCCCGTTTGTCTCGACTTTTATACTAAAAAAAAAA
>JANOEF010000104.1:0-2335 GCA_031413075.1 Acidobacteriota bacterium
GTGGTGGTGACGGGCGACATTGACGAAGTTCAAGCTAAAGTCTTCATTCAAAAATATTTCGCCATTCTTCCGGCACAAACGCCCGATACCATTCCCGATATTTCCGAGCCTCGCCAAGAAAAGGAAAAGACAGTTACTAAAACCGATAAATTGGCTAATAAACCAGCAGTTGCTTTTTGGTTACAAGATGCCGACTCGCGGCACGCCTGAATATTACGCAATGGGCTTGATTGACCAAATTATGGTGCAGGGCGAAGACAGTTTGCTCTATGCCGAAATGGTTAAAAACAAAGGGTATGCAGGCGGAGTCGGCGGCGGAATCAATTCTGGTTTGGGCAATATGTTTAATTACAATGGTCCAATTCAGTTTGATATGAGTCTCGTTCACGATGAAAAATTTAAGGCGGATGAAATCACAAAATCTCTGGATTCTGTCGTGGCTCAATTACAAAATAAACCCGTTGCCCAAAAAGATATTGACCGCGCAATTGTCAAATTCCGTTCAGGTTTTTACGATACTTTGCAACAATTCGGCGGAGTCGGACGGGCTGATTTGTTAGCGTGTTTTGCGCTGTTTGACGATAAACCGAACAAAATAAACGAAATCGAAGCAAACTTCAAAAAAGTTACACCCGCTTTGATTCAAAAAACGGCGAAAGAATATCTGCGAAACACCAATCGCACGACAGTCATCATCAAAGCGGAGGGCAAATAAAATGATAAATTCAAAATTCAAAATTCAAAATTCAAAATTTGTTTTAGCTTTCGCATTTTTGGCGGTTTTCGCGGTTAATATTTTCGCCCAAAAAGAAACTCCGCCCGTTGGTGGTCAGCCAAAACCGTTTGTCTTTCCGAAGCAAGAAGTTTATACACTTCCCAACGGAATGAAAGTGACGCTCGTGCAATATGGCTCAGTTCCAAAAGTAGCTTTTCAAGCAACAATTTACGCCGGAACAAAAGATGATGCAAAGGGTAAAAAAGCTGTTTCGGAAATGGTTGGTTTGATGCTCAAAGAAGGCACGAAAAATCGTTCATCCGAACAAATTGCCCGCGAAACTGCCGAAATGGGCGGAAGCATCAACACCGGCACGGGAACGGACAGCACGACAATTACGGGCGAAGTTTTGTCGGAATTTGATACAAAATTTATCAATCTGATGGCGGATGTGATTTTGAATCCGAACTTCAAAGCCGAAGATTTAGAACGACTTCGCGCCAATAAACTTCGTGCTTTAGCGGTTGGACGCACACAGGCAGGAAATCAGGCTTGGGAAAAATTCCGCGAAACTGTTTTTGCAGGTCATCCATATTCACAAATCAATCCAACTGATGACGAAGTGAAAGGCTACACGATGGACGACATCAAAAATTTCTACAATGCCAATTACGGCGCGGCGCGGACAAATCTTTATGTGGTCGGAAAATTTAACACCCTTGCTGTCAAAGCCGCCATTGCTCAAGCATTTAGCGCAATGAAACGCGGAACGCCGGGTAGTCGCAATGTGCCGAGCATTCAAGGCAAACGCTCGCTGACCACAATTGACCGCCCTGATTCGCCCCAATCTACAATCTATTTAGGAATGCCTGCGCCGAATCAATCGGATGCCGATTATCCAAAATTTGTGGTGATGGATACCATTTTAGGCGGTGCTTTCGGCTCGCGGATTACGGCAAATATTCGTGAAAACAAAGGCTACACCTATTCACCCGGCAGTTTTATCTGGACTCGTTTCAAAACGGGCTATTGGGTGGAAAATGCCGATGTCACAACGCAATTTACGGGCGCATCAATCAAGGAAATCCTCTTTGAAATCAATCGGATGCGGACAGAACCCGTCCCGCCAGCCGAACTGCAAGGCATCAAAAATTATCTGGTCGGGCTGTATGTTTTGAATAACTCAACCCGTTTTGGTGTCATCGGGCAACTCGAAACGATGAATTACAACGAACTGCCGAAAAGTTCGATTGATAATTATGTCAAAGATATTGCCGCCGTCACCGCTCAGGATGTGCAAAATATGGCGAAAAAATATCTGACCGAAGACAAAATGAGCATCGTGGTCGTTGGCGATAAAGCGAAGATTAGCGAGCAATTAAAGCCTTACGAGAAGTAAGATTTGAAACGGTGAAAGGGATTAAAAGTTAAAAACTTTTAATCCCTTTCGCACGTTCTTAATTTTTTGCGGGTTAAATATTCAATCTTTCAAAAAACTTAAAATTGCTATGGAAAGTTTAACTTTTGACTAATAAACTTCAAGATTGGTTTAGGGCAAACGCATCACTTTTTTTCTTTAGAATCAAGCGTTTAGTTTTTGATTCAACAAGTTACAGTAGT